>PDTI01000027.1 GCA_002747145.1 Desulfobacter postgatei | reverse complement strand
TTCTTCAAGCACAAAAGCGGTTTCCCCCAGCGTCAGGGTATTGCCCTCAATGGCCGTGGAGGTGTGGGTCCACAGGTTGCGCAGCTGGGTTATCAGGGCCTTTTGAAGATCTTGATCCAACCCTTTTAAGAAATTAAGCATTTTCCCTTGATGACACATTTCGGCAACCAATTAAAAGAGTTTATTCGAGAACCTTTACGGTGATATTATCTGGTAACTGATCTTCGGCGGGTGTGATAATTCCCTGATAATCGGAAAAGGCTCTTGGCGGTATTTCAGAATTTTTTAACTCCGGGTTTGGCACCATTTCAAATAATTTGTGTGCGGGCTTATTTCCAAGGGCTGAGTCATGTTTGAAAATGATTATTTTACGCACAGCCATCAATCCCCGAGCCGCAGAATGATCGTGATCAAACATATTTTCTAAAGATTCCCAAAATAGTTCTAAATCTTTTTCAGAAAATTTTGTATCGGCTGCAAGGTTCGCCGAAATAAAACCGTGGGCACGGTATAAACCGTAAGGGACGGTATATTTACGTCCCATTGTACGATTTTCACCGCCTTGGTTTTCAGCTTCTGCTTCCGTGGCGACAGCCATTCTGGTGATACTATGTTCAAGGGCCACAATGGGATCTACAGATCGGGCAAAGGTCATTTGGACAGGACCTCTCACCTGCCCTGCGTTCTCCCCGGTACTCATCACAGCACCAAAGGTCCGAACATCAAAAAATTTTTCACACATGATTTCACGAGCCGTGGCCGTCTGTTCTGCTACATTTTCAATAGCTTGTACTCGGTCGCTCCCGCGAGCTTCCGCAATGCTGTTGTTCAGGATTGCTTTTTCCTTGATAAAGATGTCGTACCCAATTTCATTTTTTTGTTTTAACTGAACATAATTGCGAACTTTTCGTTTAAGGCATACATCGGTGACAAGTCCCTTGCCTGTTTCAGCATCAATTCGGGGAAGATTTCCTGCGTCCGGGTCTCCGTTTGGATTGCCGTCCTGAACATCAAAAAACAAGATAAAATCATAGCGGTTTTTTACGATATCAGTCATTTGTTTTCTCCTCAGTATTTTCTGCGGTATTTTTTCCTTCTTTAAATTTCAAATCCTGTCTCTGATGGTAGTAGCCAATGGCGAATCGTCCCTGTTCTTCCAAAGAAAGCTGACGGGGAACAGTGCCGCTGCCATCAAGACCATCAACAATTTCTCCAATAAGGTTTTCGAAAAAATGTTTCCCAGAAGTCAGCTTGTCCAAGTGATGATTTTTAAGTTTCATGAGTTGAGGAAAGACAGTTACAGGTGTACTAGAAAAAGCGCCATAATATCGTTCCCGGATTGTTTCAATTGCCAACGCTCTATACTGTACCTTTTCAAGGACCGCAAAGAGCCGCCCCAAAAGATAGGCGGAATTTCTATTGGTTTTATCAAGGGCCACAGTAAGTTCCTCCTCCTTGTTTTTATTGTAAAATCTATTAAATCTATTAATACTTGCTTTGATAATTGCAGCACGAATGCGTGTAATATGCTGTTCAGCTCTTATGCGTCTGATCGTTGAGTGAAGCAGGTTTAAAGGATAGGGAATGCCCTTGAAAACTGCTTCTGTCACTTGCCCGGCAGTGTTCGGGGCTACATTAGACATCTTGTATTCCAGTGCTGTGTGCGACAGCATGGAGCTTAACGCAAAAAATTCTGGTGCATCATTATCATGAACAATTTCAAGGTCATCGAAATGTTGTATGATATGACTTGCAAATTCAGCCACTGTTCCGCTAACCCAGTAGCGAACAGCGATTCTGGCAGCATTTGGTGAAAGCCCCAGAACATAAAATCGTTTTTCGCTTTCTGCTGAAAGTATCCCTGAACGTATACTTTCAAGCAATTGTTTTACGGCAAGACTGCCTCTGTCAGGATCGTCTCTGGGTTTTGTTAATACAAATGGCATTGTCTGTTCTACAATAGTTGGTCTTTCAGCCCAAAAAAGAACCGTCGTATCACCGACAATTGCCTTGTTGCTTACGGTTTGTATCAGTGTGTTTAATGCGGTTGTGTAAGCCTTTTGGGCATACCTCCCAACAGGCGCGTTAAACGCCTGCGTTTTTCCGTATGAATCAAAACCACGATCTTTCTGAAATCCAACAAGCTTCCCGGTTGCCTGCCCTCCCTTTATGGGGGTAGCCTCATGAAGGCGTTCAATGTAATCCTGGATTCCGGTAATTAAGCATAAGGCTTTTTTTTCATTGTCTGATTGTGGTTTAAGCGTTTGTTCCTCCTGATACCGTGTAACAGCGGTGTTGGAAAGAATCAGCCTGTTTTCTCCTTCCAGCTGAAAAGATAAATTTGCGCCACTTACGCCAGCGCAATCCATCCAGTTGTCTGATTCTGGCACTTTTTTATATTGCTCTGTTTCATAAAATTGAAGAATTGCCTGAATAGACAGTTCCATTTTTATGTTTTCTGGAAGCGTTTTCAGCGCCCCAATAAATGTACCCAATTGCTTCTTGCTGTCTTCATAGGCTTTTATAAGTCCCTCGACATTTTTAATCAGAGCCTTGACATTTGGGTTAATCGGTATATTTTGCAATGCACTCAAAACATTATTCAAGTCCGGAAGTGCTAATTTCGCTAAAAACTGTTCTGATTCTTTCCACCCCAATAAAAATTCATTCTCGGTTTGAATGTCTCCAAGAAGTTTATTCCTTCTTCTTCTATCTTTTAATGCATCTCCTTTGGGATATCCAAGGACATAGCCATAATGATCCCACAAAAGAAATGTTTTCTTCCAGGCATTTTTACCTGACCGGCCTACTGATTGAGGAACAAGAAAGGATTTGGCGACAAGTTTACCGGCGACATCTTCTCGTGTATCTTCCAGTCTTTTGAATTCTCCATTTTTATTAATCACAATAAGAAACGGAATTTTCTTCCATTCAAATCCAATCGGAGCAATCTCACCCAACTTGGCTTTCCGTTCATAATAATCATAAAGAGCCTGAAGAATCATTTTCTCACCTCTTCACTGTCCCACTCAGGAACAAGAATTTTTCCATGCTTCATTTCTGCCCTGTAAAATGCTGGACAAATATTTTTTGGATCTGAAAAATCAAGATCGTAAAGCATAAACCCAAAATCTCGGCTTTCCTGGATCGGATTGTACCCCTCTGCATATGTGGAAGTGTCCTGTATCAATTTAAAATATGCTGAAAATTCACGACACCCTAAATAGGGTTGATAAAAACATTGACCTTTCTTGGCGCGTCTTTCAAACATTGCCAGATATTTGCCGGGATTTTCATCTTTTTTTATTTTCCACGCTTCAACGGCGTCTTTTGAGTCTTGGACTCCATCTTTATCCCACAATACTTCAGGAACAGTTTGATATTTTTTTTCCCTTTTGTTTACAGGAATATATTCCATCCATGCATGAAGCCGATACCTGACATCCCGTAAAAGCAACCCGGCCCGCTGGAGTCGATTCGATTCGATGAATATTTCACTTTTTCTGCCGGTTCCGGCGGTTGACCCGACCTCGTTTCTCCGGACGGAAATATTTTTGATCGGGGCCAGGACTTCAATTTCCCGAATATGCCATCTGATGGCTGGCTTCCAGAAAATTGCGTCAAAAATAGCGCGTGAAGCAGAAGGTGTAATGACGTCGTAACTCACCCGCTCCACTTTCATCTCCGGCCGGGTGAAACAGGCGTAGTCTCCCCATACTTCAATACAGAATCTTTGTTCGTGTGGATTCATAGATCGCTCCTTTTTAAATCGTGATGGGGATTTCTCCGTTATACCCTACAAACCCCAGTATATTGTCATATAGCGTATCTGCATTTTGACACCAGATTCCATGAATCTGTTTGAAATCATTTTGGACTTCGTTAAAGACAGCTTCAGGAATTGAGACGGTATATCGTTGAAGCCTTCGTATCAAATTTCGGTAAGGCCCTTTGAATTGTAATTCATTAATCATTTTCTGTACTTTTTCTCTTTCATACCATATCACAACAGCAACCTGCCTTTGATTATCTATCAGGTTGAATCGTTGTGCCGCAGTTCGAAACTGAAAGTTGAAGTCGGGTGCATCCTTAACCAACAGGTCTTCCATGTTCTGTTTATCAAAGGTGTTGAGATTTGAAAAATAAAGTTCAAAATATCTTTTAAATACTTGAGGTCGCAACGTTGCACACCCTTCGGGATCGACCGATAGAATAGCCTTACCGGCTTGCTCTCCTTTGCGCAGTGTTCCCTGTGGTGCCGGCTTGGGCGGTTCAAAAACACACACTTTTCCATTAACAGGCTTTCTTTCAGATTGTAACTTCCCTTCACGGTTACAGCGGCCTGCTGCTTGGGCAATTGAATCAAATCCCGTAATTGCGCGGAACACAACAGGAAAGTCGAAGTCAACGCCTGCTTCAACTAACTGAGTACTGATCACTCGCACAGGCTCTTGTGCGTCAAGCTTCTTCTTGATTTCTTCGATACAATCACTTCTATGTTGACCACACATATTGGCAGATAAATGTATGGTTCCTTCCGACATCTCGTGATACAGATCCCTTGCATCATTACGGGTATTTACAATGCACAGCACCTGATCATGCTGCTGAAGCTGTTCGGCCAAAATAGGCCATTCTGTAAATTTTCCAATCTGTTCGACCTGAACCCGCTGTAACTTTGCTGTAAGTTCTTCAGGTGATGGTGATTTCATTATTTCCTGACATTCTTCATTAGAAATAATGGCATGATATTCACCATTCTTCTTTTGAAATATCTCAGAAGTTATGGCGGGTTGTGTTGCGGTACAAAGCACCATTGAAACCTTGAAATATTTTGTTAACGCACGGATACAATATAAAATAGGCTTAAGAAAATCGGTTGGCAGCATTTGAACTTCATCAATGATGACCACACTGTTTACAATATTATGCAGCTTTCGGCAGGCAGATGATTTCGCTGCAAAAAGGGATTCAAAAAACTGCACGCTGGTCGTAACAATGATGGGCGCATCCCAGTTTTCAGTTGCCAGTCGGCTTTGAAGTGTTTCTTTTTCTGGATCAAGCGAACTATGATGTTCAATCACATTTTCATCGTGAAAGATTTCTTTATAAATTTTAGACGTCTGCTCAATAATACTGGTGTAAGGTATGACGACGATGATACGTTCTTTTTCGTGCTCAATAGCGCGCTCCAATGCAAATGCCATGGAAGAAAGTGTTTTCCCCCCACCTGTAGGCACAGTTAAAGTAAACAAGTCATGCTTTTTTTTTGCCTCTTGCCTGCATTGGGACAGTATTTCTGATCGGATTTTATTTACAAAAGTGTTTGGCGCTTTCTCTGAAAGATGATCCATGTGTGCATCAAACATTTTTTTCAACGCTTTCATTGAACTGTGGTTTCGACGATTATCAAATCTTTCAGGATTCATAAATCGTTCAGTGTCAAGGAAATCAGCATCAACAAGGCAGGAGTAAAGCATCCGGATCCAGGTATGGTAATGTTCAAATTCCCCTTTGGATATAAACTCTGGTATAGTTGTCGGTGCAGGTATCGCCTCTGTTATTTTTGTAATAAATACCTCTGAAAGTTTAGGAAGTTTGCAGACTTCGTCAGGTTTGAGACGATATTCAAGACTCCCTCCAACCCCCATGGTATGAAACCAGTCAGGAAGCCCTCCATGGTGACCGGCAACCAAATACGCGATCACTTTTCCCAATTGCGGCCCCCATTGATCAAAGGCCCATGCAGCACCATGGGTTGAGTGAGGGGCTTTGCCTTGTCCATCTTTTATGCTTGCCTCCGGATCATATCCGCTTTGCAATTTGATTTTATTTTGAAAAGCGTCAGAACCTTTCCCGAGGTCGTGCAAAAGTGCAGCAGCTTTTATCCAATCCTGACATGAAAATGATGCGGCGTATTTTTCTGCAATTGCGGCAACATCTTTGAGGTGGTCTTCAAGTTCATGTATTTTCCAAGTTCCTGAATTATCTTTAACATGAGCTAACAAGTTATCTTCCATAATAGACGCTTTTATGTTGATAAAATTATTTTACAGTATTGAAAAATAGGAAATTCAGTTTTTCCAAATCACACCGTTGCACCTGTTTCTCACACCCCTGTCCAACTGACTTTCCAGAACCCGGTTCAACACAGCGCAAGCGCCTTGCTTTCCTCATCCGATACGAACTGGTGGCAGGCAATCACTTCAATTTAAATTTGACCATCATTTCCTGAAGCACGTCCGCAATGCCCCCGAGCTCCAGGACGGTTTTATTAACCTGTTTGCTCCGCTGTAAAATGGCGGCTGCCGAATTGCTCACGGATGCGATGTTTTCAGCTACCTCCGATGACACTACAGAGGTCTGGGCCACATTTTCCGTCACCTCGGCAATCCCCAGGGACGCCTGGGACACATTTTCAGCAATCTCATGGGTAACAGAAGACTGCTCACCCACAGCAACGGCAATGGAAGACACAATGTTATTTACCCGATTGATGATATTGGTGATCTCGCTGATTTCATCAATGGTCTCATCGGTGGATTTCTGAATACGATGGATTTTACTGCTGATCTCTTCAGTGGCATCGGCGGTCTGGGCGGCCAGAGCTTTGATCTCATTGGCCACAACAGCAAATCCTTTGCCCGCCTCACCGGCACGGGCCGCCTCAATGGTGGCATTCAGGGAAAGCAGATTCACCTGGTCTGAGATATCATTGATGGTGTTGGTCACGTTACCGATCTTTTGGGCCGCCTTTGCCAGGTCTTTCACCTTGATTGAGGTGTCATTTGCCTGCTGCACCGCTTCATCGGTAATCATACGGGACTGCTCGGAATTTTTCGCAATTTCATTTATGGTGGCACTCATCTGCTCGGCCGCCGCAGACACTGATCCCACATTCACAGAGGTTTGCTCAACAGCAGCGGCAACACTGTTCATATTGGCGCTCATCTCTTCGGCGGCTGCAGCAACAGAGGTGGACAGTTCAGAAGTTTCCTTTGATTCGGCATGCATGCTTTGGGAAATCCCGGTCAGATCCCCGGAGGAATGATGCAATGCGTCTACACTGTCATTTACATTGACAATCATCCGGTGCAGATTGTGATTCATTACGTTCAGAGCTTGGGCAAGCTGCCCCACTTCATCCTTTTGGTCAATTTTAAGATCCCTGCTTAAATCCCCTCTGGCCAGATTATCGGCAAACATGACCCCTTTAACCACCGGACGGGTGATGGAGCGGGTGACAAAAAAGAACACCACGGCAGCCATAAGCACACCTAAGGCAACAATCGCTGTTGCCTTGAGCATCCTCGCCCGTAACGCAGCATCTGCCTCATCCAGGGATTGAATCACCTCAAAGGCCCCGTGAATCTGTCCGGCCTTCCAGTTCTCCATCCGTCCGCCAGTGGGATCTTTGCCGTCATCCCGGCCCCACAGGGTTCTGGACTGGGAAGGATCACCATGACAAATCAGACAGACCTTGGACAATCGAACCGGCAGAAAATACCGGACAGAATTGGTTTCTTCATCAATAACATAGTATTCATTAAGGTTTTCCCGTTTGATTTTTTCAAGTACTGACCCCTCAATCTTAACATTCCTGCCGTAATCCGGTTCATTTTCTGGATTTCTCGGATCAAACTTAGGCACCCGGAATTCATATCCCCCATTTTCAGCTTTTCGCATGGACGCCTGCCAGGCGGATACAACAGGTATCATGGACAACATTTTTTCCATATCGCCGGCATCGGCATATGTCTTGGCCTGCTCAACAGAAAAAATGCCTTGCCGCCATTTTTCCTCCATCTCTTGTCGTACCGATTCCGTAATCAGGCAGATGGCCCTGGATTTCTCCACAAACGACTGCACGGTCTGGGTATGGTCCGATTTAGAATAGAGGTAAAACAAAACGGCAACAAGCAACACACTTGTTGTGATACCGGCACAAAGAAACTTCACCAGAATCGGTAAATCAGCAAATTTTTTCACCAAAAATACTCCATCGTAACAGTTTTATTAAAATCGTAAGTCATAATGCCGTAGCATTATCTGAATCTCATCGCACGAAAAATGTCTTTAATCCAGAGAAACAACCCAATGTTCTGGAAAATTTCCTGGCACCAAAGGGGCTGCCAGTACTTTATTCATATTTTCAAGTACAATCCTGGACAGGGCGTTTAAAAAATTAAATTGCCATTCTAAGCCTTGATCCGCATCCTGTTGTTCTGCTGCAATGAAAGCCGGGCCCGCTGTCATAAAAGCCCAGACAGAATAATTGAAATATTGTTTGGCCCCCAAGCGTCTGGATATTTCCAACGTCGTGTTATAGGCCTTGGTTAAGAAAACAGAATAAGAATCAATAAGCCCTATGAGTTCTGGTAACTTTTCAGGGAATTCAAAAGGATCTATTGTCAGTATTGTGGTGCGGACTTTATCAATATCAAATCTGTATTCCATCGATGTTTCTTTTAAGGTTGCAGTTCTTCCTTGAGCATACAGCAGGCAATTTTATAACGGGGAAATCCGTTATCATCGTAGGACAGATTTCCCGGCTGTATTAATTTGTTCATGACACAACCTTCGGGAATATGTAAAGAGAAAAAATCCGTTTCATTGATTTTTGGACGGGGTGTAAGGACATTGTCAATTATTTCATGGGAATGAAAGGCAAAATCCTCGCATAAAGGGCATTGATACACCCGTCCGTTGGGGAATATAAAATAGTTGTCAGCCACATTGGCCGCACATTCAAAGGTCTCTTCATGGGTGAGGAACACCTTGGGGTAGGTAACGATGATTCCCTGTTCTGCAATCTGTGCTGCTGTTTTGGGAATGGACGCCTGCCAGATCGATTTGGATACCTGGTGACGTGCATCGGTATTTTCCGATTCGCCCCGCAGCCCCACCACCTGGATAAAAAATCTGGAAATCCCAAGATCCCTGACCAGTTCAGGCAGTTTTGGCACCTCATGGATATTTTTTTCAGAGACCGTATAGATCATGGAGCAGGTGAATCCTTTTTCCACAGCAGTGCTGATACCCGACATGACAGCATCAAAACACCCGTCTCCCCGGATGGCATCATTGGTTTCTTTGCTGACGCCGTCCAGGGAAAATGAGAAAAAATCGATCTGATCCGGTGTGATTTTGTCTAAAATGTTGTGAAATAAAAAACCGTTGGTATCAATGGTGATGGATTTGAATCCCATGGATCCGGCAATAGATACGGCTGAAGAAAGATCTGGATGAAGGGTGGGTTCACCCCCTAGAAAAATCAGGTTGGTCTCTTTTGCCTTTGAAGCAAAGATACCAAGCCAGGCCTTGATCGTTTCCAGGGAAAGGGTGTTGCTGCCGTGCTGGTCCCGGTTGATATAGCAGTGGGCACAGCGCAGATTACACCGCGTCAGTATGTGAAAAAACAGATTCGCACTTTGTTTTGAAAAGGCAACGGTTTGTTTTTTCATGTTACCCCATACACTGTTTGGTAAAATTAGGATCAAAGGACACCGGATAGATCCCGTCAAAACAGGCCTTGCAGAAATTGGCTTCGGGTTCATCCACCCCGGAGGCTTCCAGCATGCCTTCAATGGACAGGTAGTGCAAAGAATCCAGTCCAAGGTACCCGGTCAGTTCGTCTAAGGGGATCCGGGCGGCAATCAACTCTCCCTTGGATGAAAAATCAATGCCGTAGTAACAGGGGAACTTATGGGGGGGGCAAGAGACCCGCATGTGTATTTTTCCGGCGCCCAACTCCTTTAGGGCCTTCACGCGGGTTTTAGCCGTGGTGCCCCGGATAATGGAATCTTCAATGATGATAAGATCTTTACCTTTTATCAATTCCCGTACTGGATTCAGTTTCACCCGCACGGCAAAATCCCGCATGGACTGGGTGGGCTGGATAAAACTTCTGCCCACATAGTGGTTGCGTATCATGCCCATTTCAAACGGGATGCCCGATTCCGCGGCATAGCCGATGGCCGCATAGTTGCCGGAATCGGGAAACGGCATAACGATGTCTGCATCCACATGGGATTCCTGGGCCAGGCGCCTTCCATGGGCCTTTCTCATTTCATAGACGTTTTTGCCGTCAATGGTGGAGTCGGGCCGGGCAAAATAGATATATTCAAATATGCACAGCGATTTTTTGGCAGCCGCTTTGGGATGTTTGATACTCTTGATACCATCTTCATTGATAATGACGATTTCACCAGGCAAAAGTTCCCGGATGAATTCGGCCTGGATCAGGTCAAAGGCACAGGTTTCAGAAGCCAGTACATAGTGGCCGTTCAGCTTTCCAAGGGCCAGGGGGCGGAATCCGTTGGGGTCTTTCATACCGATGATTTCACCCTTACAGGTGAGCAGAATCATGGAGTAGGCCCCTTCGACCTTTGAGACCGCCTTTAATATAGCAGATTCATAATCGCCCTTTATCAGGTTTTTGATAAACAGGTGCAAAAACACTTCCGAATCCATGGTGGTCTGAAAAATGGAGCCCTGCTCTTCAAGTTCTTCCCGGATGATGTGGGCGTTGACCAGATTTCCATTGTGGGCCAGGGCATAGGAGCGGTGCCGGTGATTCACCACAAAAGGCTGGGCATTGGCCAGAACGGAATCCCCTGTGGTGGAGTACCGGACATGGCCGATGGCTGATCCGCCTTCAATACGTTCAAGGTCTTCCATATTGAAAATTTCCGGTACAAGTCCCATGCCTTTATGGGAGAAAATTTTGTCGTTGATCCCCCGGTTCACGGAGATGCCCGCACTTTCCTGGCCCCGGTGCTGCAGTGCATAAAGCCCGAAGTAAGTAATTTTAGCCGCTTCCGGGTGTTTATAAAGGCCAAAAACCCCACATTCATCTTTGGGACGCTGGCTTGACGTGAAAATGGGACAGGTGCAGTCTGGTTGGATGGTATTCATTTCCGGCTCTTTCAATATTTAATTGTCTTGGTGATAATGCTGGAGTGGCTTAACCGTCAGGTTCTCTTTTTTCATGGCCTGGATGGCCAGGCTGATGGCCCGGGCCCCATCCGTGGTGGTGGCATAGGGTATTTTATATTTAATGGCTGCCCTGCGGATCTCATATCCGTCTCTCTGAGTCTGACTGGACGACCCTGTATTTAAAATCAGCTGGATTTCACCGTTTTTCACGGCATCCACCACATGGGGCCGGCCTGCGGACACTTTTTTTACAAATGTGGCTGGAATCTTGTTCTCTTCCAGGAATGTGACGGTTCCCCGGGTGGCCATGATGGTGAATCCCATCTCATGGAAACGCTGGGCCACGGGCAGTGCTGCTTTTTTATCCTTGTCCTGGACAGAAATAAAGACAGTGCCCTGTTTGGGCAGTTTCTGGCCGGCAGCAAACTGGGATTTGGCCACAGCGGCCCCAAGGTCCTTGTCAATCCCCATGACTTCGCCCGTGGATTTCATCTCAGGACCTAGAACAGGATCCACGTTTTCAAAGCGGTCAAAGGGCATCACCGCCTCTTTAACACAATAATAGGACGGGATGATTTCCTTTGTCACCCCAAGTTCTTTCAAGGTTTTGCCCAGCATGACTTTGGTGGCAAGCTTTGCCAGCGGCACACCGATGGCTTTGGACACAAAGGGGATGGTCCGGGATGCCCTGGGATTGACCTCAATGATGTACACCGTATCATGCATAACCCCGAACTGGATGTTCATTAATCCCTTGACATTGAGTTCCCTGGCAATGGCTTTGGCCGCATCCGACATCTGCTTGATATGATGCGCGTCAATGGAATAAGGGGGCAGTACACAGGCAGAATCACCGGAATGAATGCCGGCTTCTTCAATATGTTCCATCATGCCGCCGATGATGGTCTCCTCACCATCGGAAATGGCATCCACATCCAGCTCAAAGGCCTCTTCCAGGAACTTGTCAATGAGCACAGGTTTGTCCGGTGAGGCCTGGACTGCCAGATCAAAATACGCTTCCAGGTCTTTTTCATCATAGACGATTTTCATGGCCCGGCCCCCCAGAACAAAGGAGGGGCGCACCATGACCGGATATCCGATATCCCGTGCAACGGTGACGGCTTCTGCATAGGAATATGCAATGCCGTTATCCGGCTGGCGAAGCCCCAGTTTTTTAAGCATGGCCGCAAACAGATCCCGGTCTTCGGCCCGGTCAATGCTTTCCGGACTTGTGCCGATGATGGGAACCCCGGCTTTTTGAAGATCTGTGGCAAGGTTCAAGGGGGTCTGGCCGCCGAACTGGACAATCACACCAAAGGGGTTTTCCTTTTCAACAATGTGAAGCACATCTTCCCGGGTCAACGGCTCAAAGTAGAGCTTGTCCGAGGTGTCATAATCTGTGGAGACCGTTTCCGGGTTGGAGTTGATCATGATCGATTCCACGCCCTCTTCCCTTAACGCAAAGGAGGCATGGACACAGCAGTAGTCAAATTCAATGCCCTGGCCGATGCGGTTGGGACCGCCGCCCAGGATGATCACCTTTTTCTTGTCCGCCACCCGGGCCTCGCATTCGCTTTCATAGGTGGAGTAATAATAAGGGGTAACGGCCCTGAATTCCGCGGCACAGGTGTCCACCAGTTTATATACCGGCACAAGTCCCAAACCTTTCCGCTTCTGTTCAATCTGCTTGTCTGTGCCCCCCCCGGACAGATAGGCCAGCTGCATGTCGGAAAACCCGTATTTTTTTGCCTTTTCAAACAGATCCTTTGGCAGGTTCATGCCCGCCAGTTTCAACTGCTTTTCAAGGTCCACAATCTGTTTCATCTGGTACAGAAACCATGGATCAATATCCGTTAATTCATGGATCATGGTGATGGGCATGCCGTGTTCAATGGCATACTTGATGTAAAAAATCCGTTGGGAATTGGGGGTGGATAATTTGTATTCCAGGTCCGTGCCTGTCACAGATCCGGGGGCCGGATCTTTTCCGTCGGCGCCAAAACCGGCCCGGCCGATTTCAAGGGAGCGCAGTCCCTTTTGAAATGCTTCCTTAAATGTTCTGCCGATGGACATGGTTTCACCCACGGATTTCATGGCTGTGGTCAGTATGTCATCGGTTTCGGGAAATTTTTCAAAGGTCCACCGGGGAATTTTCACCACGCAGTAATCGATGGAGGGTTCAAAGCAGGCCATGGTTTCGCCGGTAATATCATTGGGGATCTCATCCAGGGTATACCCCACTGCAAGCTTGGCTGCAATTTTGGCAATGGGAAAGCCCGTGGCCTTGGAGGCCAGGGCGGAAGACCGGGAGACCCGGGGGTTCATCTCAACCACAATAATATCCCCGTTATCCGGGTTTACGGCAAACTGGACATTGGAGCCGCCGGTGTCCACGCCGATCTCCCTGATGATGGCAATGGAGGCATCCCGCAGTGCCTGGTATTCCTTATCCGACAGGGTCTGGGCCGGGGCCACGGTGATGGAGTCGCCCGTGTGAATCCCCATGGCATCAACGTTTTCAATGGAGCAGATGATCACCACGTTGTCTGCATGGTCCCGCATCACCTCAAGCTCAAACTCCTTCCATCCCAGAACAGACTCCTCAAGCATCACCTGGGTGATCAGGGAGGCGTCAAGGCCGGCCTTGGAAAGGTTTGCCAGCTCTTCCATGTTGTAAGCCACGCCACCGCCGGTTCCCCCCAGGGTAAAGCTTGGCCGGACAATAATGGGAAAACCGATGCGCCGGGCCGTCTCTTCCACCTCCTGCATGTTGGTGGCAAATCCGGATTTGGGAATTCTCAAACCGATCCTGTTCATGGCATCCCGGAACAATTCCCGGTCTTCGGCCTTGTTGATGGCATCAATGGATGCCCCGATCAGTTCAATATTATATTGTTCAAATATCCCTGTTTTGGCCGCATCAATGGTCGTGTTCAGCGCTGTCTGCCCCCCAAGTGTGGGCAGCACTGCATCGGGCCGCTCCTTTTCAATCACCTTGCACAGGGTTTCAGGCGTTACCGGTTCAACATAGACCCGGTCTGCTGTTTCAGGGTCAGTCATGATCGTGGCCGGATTGGAGTTGATCAGGACAACTTCAAACCCTTCTTCCTTCAGGGCCTTGCAGGCCTGGGTACCGGAATAGTCAAACTCACAGGCCTGGCTGATGATAATCGGGCCGGCGCCAATGATCAGAATCTTGTGGATGTCGTTACGCTTTGGCATGTTCCATCACTTTTGCAAACTGGTTAAAAAGATAGGCCGCATCATGGGGACCCGGGGAGGCTTCGGGGTGGTACTGGACTGCAAACGCCCGGATGGTGTCGTTCTTAATGCCTTCCAGGGAGTCTTCGTTCAGGTTGATGTGGGTCAGGTGGCACTTGTTTTTGTCCAGGGTGTTCAAATCCACGGCAAACCCGTGGTTCTGGGCGGTGATCTCCACCTTGCCGGTATCCATATTCTTTACCGGCTGGTTGCCGCCCCTGTGGCCAAATTTAATCTTCATGGTTTTACCGCCCATGGCAAGTCCTAACAGCTGCATGCCAAGGCAGATACCAAAAATTGGAAAATCATCAAGAAGCTGACGTATGGTGTCCACGATATAGGTCAAGGGTTCGGGATCCCCAGGACCATTAGACAGGAAAATACCGTCCGGGTTCAGCCGTTTTATGGTCAAGGCAGGGGTTTTGGCCGGCACCACCAGCACTTCGCACCCAGCGTTTTCAAGGCAGCGGATAATATTATATTTTATGCCGAAATCCAGGGCCACCACAGCATGTTTTTTACCTTTGTGCCGCCATATCAGAGGATCTTCAAGGCTTTTGGCATCCACATAATCGGGTTGGTTGTATCTCCAGAAATAGGGCTTTTGGGTTGTGACATATCCCACCAGGTCGGCCCCTTGCATGGAAGGGACCTGTTTGGCCCGGGCCACCAGGGATTCAGGGTCCAGGTCTGTGGTGGAGATCATGGCTCTCATGGCACCGGATTTCCGGATATGCCGGGTCAACGCTCTTGTGTCAAGATCCTCAATCCCCAGAACATGGGATTTTATCAGATAGTCGGCCAAGGTTCCCTTTGATCGAAAATTGCTTGGAAACTCCTGGTATTCCTTGACAATAAACGCTGCCACCTGAATACGGTCTGATTCAACATCTTCCGGACACACCCCGTAATTGCCGATGAGCGGATAGGTCATGGTGACCATCTGTCCGTAATAGGACGGGTCGGTCAGGATTTCCTGGTAACCGGTCATGCTGGTGTTGAACACCACCTCTCCCTGGGCTTCCCCTGGCCCTGTAAAACTTGTGCAGGAAAATGTTCTTCCATCTTCCAGGGCTAACAATGCTTTCATATGGATTGATACCTGTCCCTTAAATATTTATGGTAAAAAACGTTCCGCAATTTGTTTGGAACCTGTCTAAATATCATGAAAAAGCTTTAATGATCAAGTCCGGGGTCCCATGCAAACAGGGTGATTGCATGTAAGGTTGGAATGAATTTTGATTCTAATAAATTCAGTTCGTTGCAAAAATGATAGTTTTCACAAATTTTATAACTATTTGAAATTATTGTGTTGGAGTTTTACATGGGGAGACCCTGCCCATGTAAAACAAATTTTTATGGCCGAGATTCCGGCAAATAGGGCCAAACAATGATGAGGGAAGCCTGTTTCGGTCCATGGTCAAAACAAAATCACCCCAAATCCGGCGATCTGTGGCAGATTTAATTCTGACCATGGGCCTTATTGAATGGGCAGACCATGACGCATTTTTTGATCCTCGGGCAGGACAATCTCCCTGATAAATGAAGGTAAACTGTTCCATATTTTCTTGGGCTGCCTGATGCTTTTGTCGCTGTCAATGGCAAGCGTTCCGGTCTGTTCTCCGGCGTTAAAAGGCTCCGGTTTGGATGTCAGCGGCACCTGGTTTTTGTCTGTAAAGGTAAGAACAAGGGGGCCCTCATTTTCAAGAACATAGGCCATCTGTCCACTTTTAAGAAAAACAATGCTGCCTGGTGGATAGAGCCCTACGGTCTTAACAAAAGCATGGAGAATAAACTGTAAAATTGGGTCCTTATTTACGTAACTGCGGAACAGACCGGTGACGGCAGTAACCTGGTTAATGGCATCCTGGTAGCTGCGTTTGGAAGTCATGGCATCATAGATGTCCATCAGTTTGCATATCCTGACATAGGGCGGCATCATATCACATCCCAGCCCCATGGGATAACATCCGGGCTCTGCCTCATATAATGGCCCATGATGATACCGGATCATATTATTGAGTACAGTACTGCCCAGATGGTTTTTTTCAATGATCATAAATCCAAAATCGTTGGTGTGCCTGCGCAATATTTCCATCTCCTCTTTGCTCAGGGTCGATCTCTTGTTAAAAAGTTGTTCCGGCACCATGGATTTTCCCAGATCATAGATGAACAGGCCAAAGGACATTTCATCAATTTCTTGGGGGTAGTAATAGGAGAACATTCCGGAAGATTTTCTTCCTGTAAGTGCAGGGGATGACCAAAGCGATTTTTCCACTGCGTTTGAATAGGCAGTGTTAAACCGGTGCAATACCTGGGAACCTAAGGCGCAGACATGGGCGGCATGGCTGTATAAATAGTCATCATAAAAAAACCATTCCTTTGGCGCGTATGCAAAGGGGTGGTGGTTCTGTTCAGAAAATGAGGAAAGCTTTGATGCCTGATCTGATACGGCATCCACATCAAACTCACCCTTTGTCTGTCGGATCTGATTCACAGCATTTTTTATAATGGCTTGGGCTTTGACGCTTATGGATTGGGCAAACCTGCGCAGTTCCAGGATCTCTTTGAGCCGTTTCGTTACATCCTGGGTTTTGACGGGTTCGGGATCGAAAAATGGATCAGACAAGGGGTCGGGCATGTCGGCAACGCCCATGTTTATTTTATTGCCGGACGAGTCAAACACACCGCCGCTGCTTGCCACCGGAACCTTCAAAAGGCCATTATTCCGAATGATTTTCAATGGCTTTGTCTTATCCACCATCACATCTTTAGACAGGAGCAAGGTGCCATTACTGTCATAAACATCCACCCCGGTTTTAACCCGGCCGCCCTGGCGGACAACACCAATCAGCTTGTCTATGGAAATTGTTGATTCAATCATGATTCATGGCGTTTAATTTTTCCCACCGCTCTTGACAGGTCTATGAACTCTTGTGCATTCAGGGTTTCAGCCCGTCGTGAGGGGTCAATGCCGGCGTTTTCAAGGGCCGTACCCACGATTTTTTTTGCCAGGCCCAGTTCCCCGCCGGACATGGCATTGTGAAGGGTTTTTCTTCGTTTGGAAAACGCTGCCTTGATTACCCCGAATAACAGGCTCTCTTCCTCTTTCCCCATGCCCTGGGTTTGAAAAAAATCAAAGCCCAGGATCGTGGAATCCACTTCCGGCCTGGGGAAAAAATTATTGGGTCCGATATCTGCAACCCGGCTGATTTTTGATGCATACTGAGCCACTGCAGAAAGCCTTGAATAATTTTTGGTACCGGGCGATGAAAGAACACGTTCGGCAAGCTCCTTTTGGAACATTAGAAACGCCCGTGTCACGGCCTGCCGGATGATAATCAGCTGAAAAAGAATCCGGGATGAAATATTGTACGGCAGATTCCCAATCACCACAAGTTTTTCTTCCCCTGCAATTTCCCTGATATCTGTTTTTAAAATATCCTGATTGATAATCGTAACATTGCAGATTCCTTCCCCGGCCAGTTTTCCTTCAAGCAAAGAAATTATACGGCGGTCTTTTTCAACGGCCACAACCTGCTTGCAGCCCCTTGCCAAAGGCAAGGTGATTGCCCCTAAACCCGGACCAATTTCAAGTACGGTCGTCTCTTTATCAACGCCGGTTCTATCCACAATCATCTGGGCTGTCGCCGGGTTGGTCAAAAAATTCTGACCCAACTCCTTTTGGGCATATATTCCGTTTTTTTTTAATAACTTCCCAGGATGCGTCATTTCCTTTTTTGCTCTCTGTTTAGGCCTATGGTCACAATTAAATCTGTCACAGCTGTGCCGGATTTTAAGTCGCCATCAAGGCAGGCCAAAGGAAACATGTCAGGTATGTCTGTCCGTTGGGGCAACGCCGAGGACGGCTTAAAAGAGAAGCAGATGGATGATTTTATTTTGACCATGGGTTCAAGTATCAGTAAATCACAGTTTTTTATTAATTTCCATAAAATTCTGACCATGGCCCGATGCTTGCGGTCAGATATTTTTTTACTCAATGTATACATGGCCTACTTGACTTTGATAGAGTTAAGAAGTAATTTTATAAATTATCATAATTAAAAAAACGGCTTGGATCACAAATCAACTCTTTAGAAAATTAGTATACCTAAACGAACAAATACGCGTTGAATAGGACTATCGGTATTTTTAACGCATTGTAAAAATTCAACTTTAAGAAGGATTGACACATGGAACCTACAGAACTCCGAAATGATTGGGAGAACTTGATTCAAATGCTTCTCCATCACTTGGACATTCCAAGTAAAAAAGAAATTGCTAATATTCACCAAAGACTTGACACTCTAGAACAATTGATTTATCAGAATCATCCGTCGCGCAGACAGAAAAGCAAAAGCCGGTCCCCGAAGAAAAATAGTGCATCTTCCATTGTGCTCAGTATCATCGGCAACCATCCGGAAGGAACTGATTTTAAAACCATTAAGGCAGCCACAGGTTTTGAGGATAAAAAATTAAGAAATATTATTTTCAGGCTGGATAGAACAGATAAGATCCAACGGGTCAACCGGGGAATTTACAAAAGAATTTAGCTTTCTATAGAGAGCCTGGGGATCTCCCAAACTCGTAATTCCCATAAATAAAAATAGGCAAAACAAGAGAGATGCCCCACTTTTTAGAGCCTGTTTGATAATTAGGGGATCAAAGCAAAATCTCATGAAAATGAGAACCAATTTTCACAAATTTTCTGTTAATAGCCGGACTATTGATATAAAATTTTGGGAAATTGGAGCCATTTTCATTGGATTGCAGCCGATTCATCAATTATCAAACAGGCTCTTAGGATGGTTAAGGGACACCTTTGACAGGAAAATATATGAATCAGACTGCATTTACACCCGGGCAGGCCATCTGCGGCTACAGAATTCAACAGGTATCGCCCCTGCCTGCAATCAACGCCCATCTTATCCAACTAGTCCACGAAAAGACAAAAGCTGTCCACATCCACATTGCCAATACAGATAAGGAAAATACCTTTGGGGTATTTTTCAGAACCGTGCCCACGGATTCCACAGGGGTTGCCCATATTCTTGAGCATACGGTGCTGTGCGGCTCCGAAAAATACAAGATCCGGGATCCTTTTTTTTCCATGCTCAAACGAAGTCTGTCGACCTTCATGAATGCATTCACTGCATCAGACTGGACCATGTATCCCTTTTCCACCCAGAATAAAAAAGATTATTATAACTTGATGGATGTGTATCTGGATGCGGCGTTTTTTCCGGATATTGATCGTTTAAGCTTTAAGCAGGAGGGCCATCGACTTGAATTGGAACCAGGGGAAGATGGGGAACCTGAACTGGTGTATAAAGGGGTGGTTTACAATGAAATGAAAGGGGCCATGTCCTCACCTGGCCAGGTCATGTCCCGGGCCCTGCTTAAAGGGCTTTACCCAGACACCACCTATGCCAATAACTCCGGCGGCGAACCTGCAGACATTCCAAAACTTACCCACGAGGATCTTAAGGCATTTCACGCAAAATATTACCATCCGTCCAACAGTTATTTTTATACCTATGGGGATTTACCCCTGGAAGAGCGCTTAAACTTTATTGAAGAAAAGGTGCTTTCCAGGTTTGATTTTCTTGATATGGATACCCGGGTGCCTTCCCAGCCCCGGTGGCAGGCCCCTAGAACCATGACCCAGACATATGCTTACTCAGATATGGATAATATCGCTGCCAAATACCAGGGGTGTGTGGCCTGGCTGACGCCTGATATCGCAGATAGTTTTGAAGTGCTGGTTATGGCGGTGCTTGAACAGATTCTCCTTGGCAACTCCGCATCTCCTTTGAGAAAAGCACTCATTGACAGCGGTCTGGGTTCTGCCATGTGTGATGGTACAGGGTTTGATTCAGACAACCGGGATACCATGTTTACCTGCGGGCTGAAAGATATTGAAGTCGCTGCAGTTCCCGAAGTGGAAAAAATTATTTTTAATACCCTTGAAACCCTTGTAACTAAAGGGATTGATCAGCATTTAATAGATTCTGCCATCCACCAGATCGAATTTTCCCGCAAGGAGATCACCAATACACCATACCCCTATGGGATAAAACTGCTTGTGGGTATTGCTTCGATAATGATTCATGAAGGGGATCCCGTATCCGCTATTAACATTGACAGGGATTTGGAAAAACTGCAGGAAAAACTGGCCAACGGCCCTTTTCTGGAAGGTCGGATTCGCCGGTATTTCCTGGATAATCCCCACAGATTACTCTTTACCCTTGCCCCGGATAAAGAGGTTGAAGCCAACCAGGCTGAACATGTACGGCATGAGCTTCAGGAAATATTTAACTCCCTGGGTGAAGCAGAACTGGCGCAAATCAACAAGGATGCAGCAGCCCTGAAAGAACGCCAGGAAACAGAAGAGAACCTGGATACCTTGCCCACCCTGGACCTTGAAGATGTGCCCCCTGAGATTGAAATCGTTCACCCTGACACCATCAGGGGGATCACCTGTGCCACCGCCTTTGACAAGGCCACGTCCGGCATTCTTTATTTTACCTGCCCGGCAGGTGCCGGAAACATTGCACCCAATCTTTTCCCCATGGTGCCGTTTTTCGCACGGGCCTTTACCAATGCAGGCACAAAAAAGTCCTCCTATGTGCAGATGGCCGAACGTATGGACCTTTATACCGGCGGTATTTCCATGGCGCCTTTTTCCGGCACCCACTTTGACCAGCGGGGTGAGGGCCACTGCTTTCTGGCATTGCAGGGAAAAGCGTTGGATCGGAATATCGACCATCTTTTTGATATGGTGGATGAGTATATCAATGCCACTGAATTCAAAGACCACGACCGGCTCAAAAGCTTGATTTTACAATATCAGGCCGGTCTTGAAGCCTCCATTGTGGGAGCCGGACACAGGTATGCCATCACCCTGTCCGCCCGGCATCTGTCAACAGCAGCCAATATTGAGGAGATGTGGCATGGCATTGCCCAATATACCCGGATCAAGGATCTTGCCGCCAGGGTGAATGATGAAAAAACAGGCGCCCAGCTTCTGGCTGAACTGGAGAAAGACCTTTCCGCCATGGCGGAAGCTGTGATGAGAAAAGATAATTTTAAGCCTGCGGTGATCGGTTCTGCTTCATCCATGCGCCAGGCAGACAGACGCATTGAAAAAATTTATGACAACCTGCCCAACGGCAGCAGCCAGGCTTTTTATACACCCCAGATAGAGACAGACGCCCTTCGGCCCTACGATGGCTGGATGACCAATACCGCAGTCTCCTTTGTGGGACAATCCTTTAAAGCCGTTCGTATCTCCCATAAAGATGCACCGGCGTTGTCTATTATCGCCAAGCTGTTACGTTCTCTTTTTCTGCACCGGGAAATCAGGGAAAAAGGCGGGGCATACGGCGGATTTGCCCTGTATAACATGGAAGAGGGTATTTTTTCATTTGGTTCCTACCGTGACCCCCATATCAAACGCACCCTGGATGTTTATGCAGACAGCTGTGATTTTATAACCCAGGGGCACTTCACCGGGACAGACGTAAAAGAAGCCATTCTTCAGGTCTGCTCGGACATTGATAAACCGGAAACACCGGCTCCGTCGGCCATGAAAGCCTTTTACCGCCGGATCACCAAATTGTCCGATGAGATCCGCAAGGGGTTCAAGGATGCCCTGCTGGGTATGGACAAGCAAAAGGTTGTGGAAACAGCCACCCGGTATTTTTCCCGGGACGACGCAGCCAAAGGCATTTCCGTGATCTCTTCAGAACCGTTGCTGGCACAAGCCAACCAGGCCCTGGAGGCAGAGGGGCGTGAGCCGCTGACCCTTTATAAAATTTAAAATTTGGTTGAAAATGGATATCTGTTCAGACAAATGCATCAATCCGGAACTGGTGGAAAAAACAGCAAAGCAAATGCCGGCGCCCGACACAATCACCGGCCTGGCGGAAATATTTAAAGCTTTAAGTGATACCTCCAGGGTTAAAATTGTCACCGCATTGCTGCATCATGAACATTGCGTGTGCGATCTTTCCGTGCTGTGCGGCCAGAGCGAGTCCGGCGTATCCCACCAGCTCAGGATTTTAAGAACCCTTCGGGTAGTTAAAAACCGGCGCCAGGGCAAAAGAGTCTATTATTCCCTGGATGATGACCATGTGCGTACATTGATCCAGATGACACTGGATCATATCACCCACCAGCCCATATAGTCTGTAGTCCTTTTCTACACCTTATCATCACTCTCCACTAAAAAATCGATTGACACATATTTTTAAATTTTATATATGAACAATAGTTCATATGTTCAATTAATATAAAGCGTATTAAAAAACCATGAAAATTTAAAATTTGATCAGGAAATTATAATGATGGGCATAATAAGACAAATAGTTTTGGAAATTTGGAATACCTACCTGGATGTATCGGTGTTTATGCTGTTCGGCTTTCTGGTGGCTGCCCTGCTCTATGTCTTTTTCAAAGCAGACAAAATTAAAAAATACCTGGGGAATGGCCGGATCAAACCCGTGCTGCTTTCTGCATTATTCGGAATTCCCATTCCCCTGTGCAGTTGCGGTGTCATTCCGGTGGTGGCGGGTTTGAAAAAACAGGGCGCCAATGACGGGGCGGCCCTTGCCTTTATGATCGCTACACCGGAGTCAGGGGTGGACTCCATTGCCGTATCCTGGGCCATGCTGGATCCGGTAATGACGGTAATCCGTCCTGTGGCAGGCCTTGTGACCGCCGTATCAACGGGAATTGCAGAAAATTTTCTTAACCGCCGTGAACCCCCAAAAGAGAAATCTGTTACACCGGAACAGTTTTTTGATGTGACCCCGGATACAGGGTGCGCCTGCAGTTGCTGTGATACGATTGGTGCAGAAGAAGCGGAGAACCCCCAAATAGAGCAACCCTTGTCCCGGCGCCTGGTACAAGGGTTGAACTATGCCTTTGGCGAGCTTTTAGCAGATATCAGCAAACCCTTTGCTGTTGGCGTGTTAATTGCCGGTGTGATCACCTTTTTCTTTCCTGATGAGTTAGGTCACTGGTCCCGAAACAACCCATTTTTTTCAATGCTGATCATGCTGGCCGCAGGCATTCCCATGTATGTGTGTGCCACAGCCTCCACACCCATTGCCGCGGCGCTTATTCTCAAAGGGCTAAACCCCGGTGCAGCACTGGTGTTTCTTCTGGCAGGCCCTGCCACCAATGCCGCCACCATGGGGGTGGTGAAAAAAATTTTCAGCACCCGGGCACTGGTTATTTATCTGGGAATGATTGCCATCTGTTCCATGGCCATGGGTTACCTGCTGGACCTGAGTTATGGGGTTCTAGGGATCCAGGCAACAGCTGTAATCGGCCAGGCCGCCGAAGTGATTCCCCATAATGTGGAGCTGGCATCCGCCTTGATTCTGGCAGGACTTGTTTTAAGAAATGTGATCATTCGTAAATAGGTCACCATCACAAATGGTGTCAGGCTTTTTTTAGGTAAAAAGCACAGACAGAATTTTTTTTGCCTCGTCAGGCAGGCCGGCCCCGGCAATATCCAGGGTATGTGCCCCCAGCAGACGGTACAGGGCTGAAAATTCCGGTATTTTTTCGTCAATGTCAGCCAGGTGCCGGGACACTGTTTCATGATCCCCCCGGACCACAGGACCTGTCAGCGCACGGGTACAGCCCCTGGATCCAATATTGGAAAGGGTGCCCTGGATCAGGGGGGACAAAATATCAAATGCCGCATCTTCCGGAAGCCCTGTTTCCATTAAACAGGTCAGGGCAAACCGCACCAGGGTCACAAGGTAATTGGAGGCCGCCACAGCCGAAGCATGGTAAAGGGTTTTGGATTCCGTTGGAATGGTAAAGGCCTTGGCGCCAAGAGTTGCAGCAATCGCCTTACCCTGGGAAACGGCATCGGGATCCCCTTCAACACAGATATTGATTCCCCCAAAGGGGTTTGCCTGTCCCGGTTCATAAGGGGCAAAGGATTGCAGGGGGTGAAAGGAGCCCACCACCGCCCCGGCTTTTTTTGCCTGGACAAGCAGTTTTGAAGAGTGGGCCCCTGACAGGTGAAAAACCATCGTTTCCGCTCCCAGGGCATTTTGCCGGGCAAGATCGCCGCAGACAGTCTCTATGAAGCTGTCAGGGGTGGCGATAAAAATAATGTCTGCGGCCCGGGCACAATCCCCAGCCGAATCAAACACCGTGCCGCACCCGGCTGCTGTCCTGGCTGCCTGGGCCGAAACCCTGCGCCGGCTGAAAAAACCTGCGGGTTCATACGCTTTTGTAAATAGAAATGAAGCCAGACTGGTTCCCACCCGTCCACACCCGATCACGGAAAACTTACGTTTGACCGTATTTATCACGCTAGTGGTATTCATGTTCCCTGGACGGGAAACTTCCCTGCTGAACCTCTTTAATATATGCATTGAGCCCCTGGGCGGCCAGGGCGGCAATGTCCACATATTTTTTAACGAATTTGGGCATAAGTGCGTCATTGATCCCCATCATGTCGTGGAGCACCAGAATCTGGCCATCGCAAGAGGGACCGGCCCCAATGCCGATGGTGGGAATGGACAGACTTTGGGTAATTTTTTCGGCAATGGAAGCGGGGATGCCCTCCAGAACCACGGAAAAAGCCCCGGCTGCCTCAACGTCTTTGGCATCTTTTAGCAGGCGCTCTTCATCCCGCTGCACCTTGAATCCCCCCATCTGATGTACGGACTGGGGGGTAAGACCAATGTGGGCCTGAACAGGTATCCCCGCCTTTGTCATGGCGGAAATGGCAAGACAAGCATCCGCACCGCCTTCAAGTTTTACCGCTGTGGCCCCGGCTTCCTTTAAAAACCGCCCGGCATTTTCAACGGCTGTATCCAGGCTGCTCTGGTAGGACATGAACGGCATGTCACCCACCACCAGGGCCCTTTTGCAGGCCCGGGTCACCAGTTTTGTATGATAAATCATCTCATCCATGGTCACGGGCAAGGTGGTGTCCCAGCCCTGGACAGCCATGGCAACGGAATCGCCCACAAGGATAAGATCAATTCCGGCACGGTCCACTATGGTTTCTAAACAGACGCTTAAAATTTCCCTGACCCTTTATTTTGAGAGGACAACATTTTGGGGAGTTCCTGCCAGATAGCGTTTAATGTTTTCAACGGCAATGGCCATCAGCCTTTCCCTTGATGCAAGCGTTGCCCAGGCAACATGGGGAGTAATGTAACAGTTTTTAGCTGTCAGCAAAGGGCAGGATTTATCCGGGGGTTCTTTGGCAAGGACATCCATTGCAGCACCGGCAATACGGCCTTGATTTAAAAAATCAGCCAAGTCGTTTTCCACAACCAGCGGCCCCCGGGACGTGTTGATTAAATAGGCTGTGTTTTTCATTTGAGACAGGGTCTCTTTGTTGATCATTCCTTGTGTCTGGGCAGTCAACGGGCAATGCAGGGATATGATATCGCTGGATTGGATCAGGTTGTCCAGATCCGAATAGGTGATTCCCCCGGGCAGATCAGGGGGAACAGAGCGGTTGGAGATCAGAATATTCATCCCGAAAGCCAACCCGAGCCGTGCTACGGCTTTGCCGATACCGCCATAGCCGACAATGCCCAGGGTAATGCCTCCCAGTTCCACCAAAGGATAATCCCAATAGCAGAAATCTTTTGATTCCGACCATTTTCCGTCCCTTACCGTCTGACTGTGGTGTCCCACCCTGTTTGTCAATTCCAGAATCAGGGCAAACACCATCTGGGCTGACGAAGAACCCGAATAGCCGGGAACATTGGTAACCGTAATCCCATTTTGGGTTGTATATTCAAGGTCAACGACATTCACCCCTGTTGCTAATACGCCGATATATTTAACCTTGTTCATTGCCGCAATGTCTTGGGCTGTCAGTACGGTTTTATTTGTCAGCACGATATCGGCGCCAGCCGTTCGGTTTTGAATCTCTTCCGGGCTTGTCCTGTCGTAAACCTGTAAGTCACCTATTTCCGACATGTTTTCCCAAGTCAGATCCCCCGGGTTTAACGTATATCCATCAAGAACAACTATTTTCAATTTTCACCTTCCTTTTTTTATTATGTCCAGGCAAGCAGCAGATGGGCATCATAAAAAATTTTAAGTTAACGATTGTGGGGTGTCTCATCCATCCCCCCCGAAGATAATATTCAGAAACCGGGGTTAAATCAACATGGATATAATGTCAAGTCCGCCAAAATTCAAAACGGTGAATGTATTTTTTAAGTAACAGCCTTGATTTGCATCTTGTTGAATGTTATTAAAGATTTGTTTGCTTGTAAGAACAAATTTTAAAATAAGATGTCTTAAACCTAAACTTCAACAGAGGAATAAACATGACTGAGACAATTAGATGGACAAGAACCGATGAAGCACCTTTATTAGCAACTCATTCTTTGCTTCCCATTGTTCAATCCTACCTTAAAGGCTCCGGGATTGAAATAGAGTTAAGAGATATCTCTCTGGCTGGCAGAGTGTTAGCTAACTGGTCTGACCGCTTGAAGGATGATCAAAAAAAGTCCGATGATCTGGCATTTTTGGGCGAGCTTGCCAAAACGCCGGATGGAAATATTATCAAACTTCCGAATATCAGTGCTTCTGTCCCTCAATTGAAAGCCACCATTAAAGAGTTACAGGATGCGGGATATGATGTTCCCGATTATCCTGATGAACCCAAAAATGATGAAGAAATGGCGATCAAAGAACAGTATTCAAAAAACCTTGGTTCTGCGGTTAACCCTGTTTTAAGGGAAGGAAACTCCGATCGCAGATCTGCTGTTGCCGTTAAAGAATTTGCCAAGAAAAACCCCCACACCATGGGTGCCTGGAGTGCTGACTCCAAAACAGACGTTTTGTCCATGACCGAAGGCGACTACTACGGAAGTGAAATTGCAACAACTGTTGAAAACCCATGTGAGATTAAGATCGAACTGCTTGGTGCCGACGGATCAACCACGGTTCTCAAAGAAAGTCTTGCCCTGGAAGCAGGTGAAGTGATTGATGCCGCCGTGATGAGCAAAAAAGCATTGCGTGCATTTGTCGCCAAAGCGATTCAAGAAGCCAAAAATCGCGGTGTTCTGCTGTCAGCCCATCTTAAAGCAACCATGATGAAGGTTTCTGACCCGATCTTTTTTGGTCACGTTGTTTATGTTTATTTCCAGGACGTTTTTGAAAAACATGCCGACACGTTCAAAGAGATCGGCGTAGATCCGAATATGGGTCTTGGCGATCTTTACAAAAGACTTGAAACGTTACCGGCAGACAAAAAAGCTGAAATCGAAGCAGATATCCAGGCTTGCTACGACAAAAATCCGCCCCTGGCAATGGTGGATTCCGATAAAGGCATCACCAACCTGCACGTTTCCAGTGACGTTATTATTGATGCGTCCATGCCTGCAATGATCCGTAATTCAGGAAAAATGTGGGGACCGGATGGAAAGACTGCCGATACCGTAGCCATGATTCCTGACAGATGCTATGCAGGTGTTTTCCAGGCCGTCATTGACGACTGCAAGAAAAACGGCGCATTTGATCCTTCAACCATGGGCACCGTACAAAACGTTGGTTTGATGGCAAAGAAAGCTGAAGAATACGGCTCACATGACAAAACATTCCAGGTACCTGCGACAGGCACCGTTAGAGCTGTGGATACTGCCGGTAATGTTCTGCTTGAAAAAGCTGTTGAAGAAGGTGATGTTTTCAGAATGTGCCAGGTTAAAGACGCCCCGATTCAGGACTGGATCAAACTGGCTGTTAACCGTGGCAAACTGACCGGTTATCCGGTTGTTTTCTGGCTGGACAATAACAGAGCCCACGATGTTGAACTGATTAAAAAAGTAGAAAAATACCTGCCGAATCATGATACATCCGGTTTGGACATTAAAACGATGACGCCCACTGAAGCCAGCGCTTATTCTTGCGAGCTTATAAGAAACGGCAAAAACGTCATTGCTGCCAGCGGTAATGTTTTAAGGGATTATCTGACAGACTTGTTCCCCATTCTTGAGCTTGGCACCAGTGCAAAAATGCTCTCCATCGTTCCTTTGATGGCAGGCGGCGGACTTTTCGAAACCGGGGCCGGCGGATCTGCGCCGAAACACGTTCAGCAATTCGTGCAAGAAGGTCATTTAAGATGGGATTCCCTGGGTGAATTCCTGGCATTGGCTGAATCTTTGGAATATATTGGTAACAAAGGCAACGCCACAGCTAAAGTATATGCCAAGGCACTTGGCGAAGCCAATACCAAGTTCCTGGATCAAAGAAAGAACCCCTCTCGTAAAGTAAATGAAATTGATAACAGAGGCAGTCATTTTTACCTGGCAATGTACTGGGCGCAAGCACTTGCTGCCCAGGATGATGATGCAGCCTTGAAAGAAAGATTTGCAAAAGTTGCTTCAGCCATGGAAGAAAACGAACAAAAAATTACTGATGAGCTTCTGGCTGCACAGGGAAAACCTGTTGACCTCGGTGGTTACAACGTAATTGATTTCGATAAGACCACTGCTGCAATGAGACCCAGTGCAACAATGAACGAGATTGTTGATAACGCTTAAATTGTATACTTAATTGAGTTAATCAACTGACATCACTAAGCCCACCCACTGAAATACGTTTCAGTGGGTGGGTTTTCTTTTTGCCTTTTCCGTGGGGTTAAGCTGTGGCTTGCCTAAGAGCCTGTTTGATAATTGATGAATCGGCTGCAATCCCATGAAAATGACCCCAATTCCCCCCAGTTTTGTGTCAATAGTCCGGCTATTAACAGAAAATTTGTAAAAATTGGTTCTCATTTTCATGAGATTTCGCTTCGATCCCCTAATTACCAAACAAGCTGTGAGTCTCGTATTCGTCAAGACCCTCCATGATAACGGCTTGGGAGGTTTTTCCGTCCACAAGAATTTTTAAGGGCCTGTCAAACCGGATATGTTTCAAATACCGGGTGGTCGTGACAGGTTCCCGGCTTGAGAGGAAGTCATAATCAATAAAATCCTTACCGTTGTGCTGTATGGTTATATATGGAATGCCAAGGGAGGTGATGTTCTGAAAAAAATGGGATCCCTGGGAAAAATCCGCCTGGATGCTTTCAGTGGTGGTCTCCAGCATGACCCCTACGTTGGAAATATCGTTCCATACCACGGGAATACCCAGCCAACGGTCTGAAGATCCCCAGCGTCCAGGTCCGATGAGTATATATTTTTTTCCGGTATCATTGAACATGGCATTCATTTTGTTTACTTCCCCTGCCACCAGAATCATTTTATCGGGTTCAAAGGTTTTTGGGTCCACATACACGATGTCCTGGATATCCTTGTATTCGCCATTGCCAAGGGAAAGGGTGGAATTGCAGAATGCGGTTTTAATCTCTTTTTGCGTAATGGTTACGTCAAGGTTTTGCTTATATTGGCCCATGGGCCGGATCTGCAGCAGACAGAAGCGCGGCCGTGATCGGCCACCTTCAACAGGCAGGTCTACGGCAAATTCAACTTCAACGGGTGTGCCCATCCAACGGGCCCCTAAGGTTGTGGCTTCGGCAAGGATTTCTGACAGAGGAAAGCTGTTGTATTTCAATATGTTGGCAAAGGTGAGCACAGGGTGTTTCGTGTCGAAAAACCGGTCCCGGATACGGTCATCCTGCATATCATAGGTGGAGCAAAGCATCCGGACGGCTGGGTGATCCTTGGCATCGGCAATATTCAGTCTGGTCACACTGGGATCCTTACCAATGCCGAACAATTGTTCATGGTCAGGTAATGGGTCCATTTTCAGGGCGTAAAAATATTTCTGACAGTTCTCCATAATATCACAGACCATTGAAAATTGAGGCAAATATTGTGGGTGCTTCTGGGAGAATCGAAGGGTTTTTCCTCCGTCCACGACAATTTTTCCAAGCCCCAGCGCAATGTAGGAGATGCCCTCTTCCGCTTTGAGATGGGCAATGGGATAGAAATTATAGGATTTGGCCACCCCTGATATAGACGGATAAAAGTAGTTTTTGTACCGGGTGCCGATGATCTGCTGAAGAACTACGGCCATCTGTTCATCCTGGGTTCTGTACATGGTGGACCGGGCATAGGATCTCGGGGCCTTCAGATAGGTAGAGGCATATACCAGCTTTACGGCCGTGATCAGGTGTTCAAGACGTTTTTCAGTGCTTGTGCCGGTATTGGGCAGCATATAGGTTTTATAAAGCCCGGCAAAGGGCTGGTAAAGGGAGTCCTCAAACAGGGACGAAGATCTGACGGCAATGGGGTAATGTACATTTTCAATATATGTTTTTAACTTCATTTTCAGCAGGCGGGGCAGTTCTGCTTTGAGGAAATGCTTTATCACCTGGGTGTCATCCGGTACCTTGTCCTGTTCCAGAAGCTGGAACAGCTTGTTCTTTTCCACAAACATCTTGAATTCGTCCGTGGCAATCACAAAGGTCTGGGGCACGGTTATATCTATATCCGGAAATTTTTGGGCCAAAGAGGCGTCTATGCCCAGCTGATGGGCCATGAACGCAAGCCCCCTTGCCTTGCCCCCAAGAGAGCCGGTTCCAATTTTCATGAAATCCGTGTTCGGGTCAAAGTTTTCTGGGTCAAATTCAATGATAAGCCCCTGGCGGGAGACCCGGCACCGGGAACGGATGCACTCAATGAGAAATTGTTTAATTTCCGATGCGTCGGAAAAATCCTCAATGGTATAGGGCTTCAGGTATAGGGCAAAATCAACTTCATTGCGGGCAAGCAGCCATCGGGAAAAATCATTGCGCCTGGCATGGTGCAGCACCGATGCTTCAGGGATCTCCGGCAGCAGCTTTTCAAGCTGTCTTAAATTGGAAGCCCGGACAATTTCACTGCGGTCCGGCATACGGAACACAAAGTCGCCAAATCCCAGGTGTGTGACAAAAAAACGTTTGATCTGATCATGGAGGTTGATTGCATTTTTATTGATAAACTGGGCGGGAATGGCTGCTGCAAACTCCCGTTTTTTTTCCTCCGTGCTCAGGATCAGGGTGGGCAGGTCCGGGATTTCCGATTGAATCCGGGTTAAAAGGTTGCGGCCGGCATAGGGTTTTTTTTGTCCGTTAATGGCGTGGCGCATATCCGTGAAAACGCTTAGGACATAAGGCTTGTATCGCTCGAACAATGCCATGGCCTGGTCATGGTCGTGGGCCAGCAAAATTTTGGGCCGCCCCCTTTTTTTTAAGATTCTGTGGTCTTCATTCATGGAGTGATCCATGACCAACTGGGTCTGGATGACGATATGTTTATACAGAAGCGGCAGCAGCGAAGAGTAATGATAGGGGCTGTCCTCTACGATGATAATAACCTGGACTTTGGCATGTTGTGTATCAAAGGCCACATTTTTTTCATCTTCAAGGGTTTTGATAATGGCCATGAGCAGGTTCGCATTGCCTGCCCAGATATAGGTCCGGTCAACAACGGCGTTCTGGTTTTCATCTGTATATAGATTAATATCACAGGTGTTGTGGAGCAGCTGGTAGAAGGGGGTCTGTGGATATTGTTCCTTCACCTGTCTGCCAAAGGTGCAGACATCCATTCCCGTCAATCCGGGCATGGCAAGGATCATGTCAAAATGTTTGCGTTCAAGCTGCTCAAAGGCTTCTGTGACCGAGAATGCAAGGGTCAGTTTCGGGGGGCGGGACAGATTCAGACCTTTATATTCATTGATAATCCGGCTTGAAAGCCGGCCCTCTTCTTCCATAATAAAGGCATCATAGGGGCTGGAGACCAGAAGGATATCCACCACCTTATAGGCCATCAGTTCATGATATATTTTTAGGGAAGATCCACCAACGTCTGTTTTGTCTGTTTTCATGACTTTAAATAGGCCTTTAATATAATTGGTATTTTACAAGTTTTCCATCCAACCCGCCAATTTCCAGGTCCTTTTTCCAGGATGGCGCTAAGGGCACATGTTTGATAAAGCCTGGATCGCCGAAATAGATATAAGCTGTACAGCTTTTGCACTGTTCTTTTAAAAACCGACCAAGGTCGGTATAAAATAGTTTCATATCCTGATCCTTGCCCATGCGGATACCATATGGGGGGTTGGTGACAATGACCGCATTTTCCAACGGATTCAGCTGTCTGAAATCTGATAGATCCACCTCAATCTCTCCGCCATGGTGCAGTCCCATCAGGTTGGTTTTTGCGGCATCAACGGAATCTTGGGCGATATCGCTGCCCCGGATAAGCCCCCGGGGTAATGGTCGGATCGCTTTGTCGGCTGCTGTTTTCACTGTCTGCCATTCCCGGGCATTAAAATCGGGCAGGCGTTCAAATCCAAACTGTTCCCGGAAAACCTGGGCCGGAATCCGGCTGTAATACATCAAGGCCTCGCATAGCAGTGTTCCGGATCCGCACATGGGATCAAGCAACGGTACTTCTCCGCACCAGTTGCTCAGGGCGATTATGGCAGCGGCCACGGTTTCCTGCATGGGGGCGGACACCCTGGCCTCCCTGTATCCGCGCTTGTGTAAAGGCCCTGAACCCGCATCAATGGAGATGGTTGCCCGGTCCTTATGCACGTGAACATTGATCATGATCCAGGGCGCCTGGGTATTTACCGAAGGCCTTCGGTTGGTCCTGTCCCTGAAATAATCGGCAATGGCGTCTTTGACCCGCAAACCTGCAAAATTGGAATGGGTGATCTGTGACTCAGACACGTTGGCCGCAATGGAAAAGGTTTTTTGGGGCGTTAAAAACTCTTCCCACCGGATTGATTTGGCGCCCTTGTATAACGCATCCTTGTCTTTGCATTCAAACTCGGCCAGGGGCACAAGCACCCGTGACACCAGGCGGGCGAGGTAAACGATTTTATAAAATGTGGATTTATCCGCTTCAAACCAGACCCCGCGGAATACACACTGTGTATTTTTTCCACCAAGATCCTGGATCTCTTTTAGGGCCAGATGCTTGACACTTTCAGCCACCTGGGCAAAATAGCGGGATTCCCGCTCATAAATATATTCAAGCTTGGCCAGTTTTCGGGTTTTTCCCAGTCCCTTCTGGAGAATGGCCTTTTTAGGTATATTCAACTTGGGTTCCTTTGCCTTGGGGTAAATCTTTATTCTATAAACGGCCAAATATGGAAATGTTTTTTAATCTAACCCTTTATCGGCAGGTCATCAAGCATCAAAGAAAAAAATATAAATTGATAAGCGTTTCCTAAAATATAGATTGACAAGCGTTTCTTAGTTTATTAAGTTTTTTTATTTATGTCATGTTAAACTTACGACGTTTCAAGAAATTTAAAGGATGTATAAAAATGGGTGTTATGGGAAAAAAAATCAAGCGTCTCTTGATTGCCAACCGCAGTGAAATCGCCATCCGTGTGACTCGTGCTGCGCATGAACTTGGGATTGATACCATTGCTGTCTACTCCCAGGAGGACCGATTTGCACTTCACCGGTTTAAAGCCGGGGAAAGTTATCTGATCGGAGAAGGAAAAGGGCCTATTGAAGCCTACCTGGATATTGACGGGATTATCGAAATTGCAAAGCAAACCAATGCCGATGCGATCCACCCCGGATACGGATTTCTTGCGGAAAAACCGGAGTTTGCTGAAGCGTGTGCCCAAGCCGGTATTATATTTGTCGGGCCTTCACCGGATGTGATGCGGAAACTGGGGAATAAGGTTTCTGCCCGGAAGGTGGCTGTAGACGCGGGAGCCCCTGTTGTTCCGGCAAGTGATCCACTGCCTTATGATGATAATAAGGTCATTGAGATTGCAGAACAGATCGGTTATCCGATTATGTTAAAAGCCAGCTGGGGCGGCGGCGGCAGGGGGATGCGCGCCGTGGAAAGCACCAAAGAGCTTTTGGAGCAGGTTGATGCAGCCCGCAAGGAATCCAAGGCGGCGTTCGGAAGCGATGAGGTTTATATTGAAAAACTGGTTAGAAGGGCCAGGCACCTTGAGGTTCAGGTTCTGGGAGATTCCCAGGGCAATATCATTCATCTTTTTGAACGGGACTGCTCAGTTCAAAGAAGAAATCAAAAGGTTGTTGAACGGGCACCGGCCACATTTCTTTCGGATGAAAAACGCCAGGAGTTATGCAATGCAGGTCTGGCCATTGCTAAAACGGTTGGATATGAAAATGCCGGAACCGTTGAATTTCTGATGGATATGGACAGTGAAGCGCTCTACTTCATGGAGGTCAATCCAAGGATTCAGGTAGAACATACGGTCACCGAGGAAGTCACCGGGGTTGACATTGTCAAGTCACAATTAAGAATTGCCCAGGGAATGCTGATCGGAACTGAAGAAAGCCATATCCCCAACCAGGAGGATGTCACCCTGAGCGGCCATGCCATTCAGTGCCGTATTACAACAGAGGATCCTGAAAACAACTTTATTCCTGATTACGGAAGAATTACAGCCTACCGGGCAGCCGCAGGATTCGGCATTCGCCTGGATGGCGGAACCGCTTATGCCGGGGCAATCGTTACCCGCCATTTTGATTCTCTTTTGTCAAAAGTAACCGCCTGGGGGGCAAACCCCGAGGAAGCCCGTTTGAGAATGAACCGCGCTTTGACGGAAATCAGGATTCTGGGCGTTGCCACAAACCTGCAGTTTTTAGAAGGACTGATTTCTCATCCCACCTTTATAAATGCCGAATACACCACTAAGTTTATCGATGAAACCAAAGAGCTGTTTACCTTTACCAAAAGACGCGACCGGGCAACCAGACTGCTCTCATTTCTTGGCGATGTCATTATTAACGAAAATGAGGACGTCAGAAACCGGCCTGTTCCGGCAGCCCACGTGCGTCAGCCCACTGTACCCAAACACAGTTTGGATCAGGTCCAGCCGGGACTGAAACAATTGCTGGATAAGGAAGGCCCCCAGGCCGTGGCGCAATGGATAAAAGCGCAGGACAAACTGCTCATTACTGATAAAACCATGCGTGATGCCCATCAATCCCTTCTTGCCACCAGAGTAAGAAGTTTTGATCTTCTGAACATTGCACCAACCTATGCGGCGCTTTTGCCTGATATGTTTTCAGTGGAGTGCTGGGGCGGTGCCACCTTTGATGTTGCCATGCGGTTTTTGAAAGAGTGTCCCTGGGAACGGCTTCAGAAATTGCGTGCGGCCATGCCCAACCTTTTGACCCAGATGTTGCTCCGGGCGTCCAATGGTGTGGGCTATACCAATTATCCGGACAATGTGATTACATACTTTGTGAAGCAGGCTGCTGACGCCGGAATGGATATTTTCCGTGTTTTCGACTCCCTTAACTGGGTCGAAAATATGCGCTTGGCCATGGATGCGGTTTTGGAAAACAATAAAATTTGTGAAGCCTCTATCTGCTATACCGGTGATATTCTGGATCCCAACAGAACAAAATATAGTCTCAAATATTATGTTGATATGGCAAAGGAGCTGGAAAAAGCCGGGGCCCATATTTTGGCGATTAAAGATATGGCTGGGTTGTTAAAGCCGGCTGCTGCAAAGGTGTTGGTTGAAGCCCTAAAGAATGAAATTGGGTTGCCCATTCACCTTCACAGCCATGATACCAGCGGTATTGCCGGGGCAACACTGCTGGCAGCAGCAGATGCAGGCGTTGATGTCATTGATTGTGCCATTGATTCCATGAGTGGATTAACCTCACATCCCAATTTAGGTTCCATTGCCGCAGCACTTAAAAATACGCCGCGGGATACGGGTCTGGATTTGAATTCCCTGGCGTTGGTTTCTACCTACTGGGAAAAAGTAAGACAGATGTATGTTGGTTTTGAAAGTGAATTTCACAGCGGAACCTCAGAGGTGTACCTGCATGAAATGCCGGGCGGACAATATACCAATTTACGCCAGCAAGCCAGGGCATTGGGCATTGAAGAAAGATGGCCTGAAGTGGCCAAGGTGTATAAAGATGTCAACGACATGTTTGGAGATATTGTAAAAGTGACACCAAGTTCCAAGGTGGTTGGAGACATGGCATTGTCCATGATTACCAGTGGTCTGACCAAAGAAGACGTGTTGGATCCGGACAAAGAAGTGTCGTTTCCTGAATCCGTTGTTCTCTTTTTTAAAGGCATGATGGGGCAGCCTCCGGGAGGATTTCCGGCGGAATTGCAGAAAAAGATATTGAAAGGCGAAGAACCCATTACGGTTCGTCCCGGACAATTACTTGAGCCTGTTGACATGGAGGAAACCCGGGCGGACGTCGAAAATCAGATTCAAAGGAAAATTTCCGACTTTGAACTTGCGTCCTATTTAATGTATCCGGATGTGTTTATTGATTACGCCGAACATCGCAAAACCTATGGCAATGTGAGTGTTCTGCCAACCTTAAATTTCTTCTACGGCATGAAGCGCGAAGAAGAGCTGCATGTTGATATAGCGTCCGGAAAAACACTTATTATCCGTTTCCTGGCAAAGGGAAAAGCGGATGACGATGGAAAAAGAGAGGTCTTTTTTGAACTGAATGGCCAATCCCGGATTGTGAAAGTGCCGGATAATTCTAAAGTGCCGGAAAGAGCACCCCGGGAAAAAGCCAACCCATCTGTCATTGGTGAAGTTGGATCACCCATGCCGGGTCTGATCTCAGCCGTTTGTGTGTCTGAGAACCAAAGAATCGAACGTGGGGATGTTCTGGTCACCATTGAAGCAATGAAAATGCAGACCAACGTGGTTTCTGATATTCCTGGTGTTGTTGAACGCATCGTTACATCCGTTGGAACACAGGTTGATTCAAAGGATCTGTTGGTTGTTATTAAGCAGGGAGACGAATAAGTTAACCTAAAAATGCGTTAACCATATTAATCCGTTTCACAAAAAAAGCCGATCTATTCCCTGGATGGATCGGTTTTCTTCATTTTTTCACCTGTATCACCCCATCAATATCCTCCTGGGTACGGGTCATCATGACCGGACTGGTGAGCAGTCATTCATCTGCAGGTATACTTTGAAGCCTTTGGGACCATTCCAGACGTTGGCCATGAAGCAGGTCTTCGGCCAGTTCAGATGTCGTGACAATTTTAGTGTCCGGCAGACCACCCGTTTGTCTGTGGGCACATAGGACTGTTTGGAAAAGGGCTTGTATCGAAAACTTTATTTGAAAATTTCATTGGCCAAATTGGGGAAAACATCAGAAAATAAAAAAGTTCTCCGTAAAAGGCATCCTTAATAACCGTTCAAAACAATGGCACACAAAAAAACAAAGTTATTTTTAGGGTTGAATTATAAGTAAAATCCTGTATTGTCAGGTATGGTTTTTATAATTTTGAGCGTCTAATAAAAAATCATAGGCCTTTGTTGCGGTTATTGATAAAGCGTTGTAATAATATGTTGATATCATACTTTTATTAGACTTCTGGGGGCGGCAGTATAATTGGGGTTTCGAAAAGGTCGAAAGTGGCACCAAAGGGGCGAAGCTATGGCCTTAGAGTCTGTTTGGTCATTAGGGGATCGGAGCAAAATCTCATTTTCATGGGATTTCAGCCGATTCATCTCGGAAGTAAGCTGTCTTTTCATGAAAGTAAAAGTTTAGGGATTTACATATTTTCTAAGTAAGGAAGAAAAGGGAGGAGTTTAACATGACAATTTTCGAAAAAAAAATTGCCGCAGGGCTGATCTGTCTATCCCTGCTTATGGCAGCCGTTCCGTGTACGGGTGGTGAGGCTGAATCCCAGGAGGATGTCAATGCCGCAATTGCGCAGGCAACCTATAAGATTGGTGCAGGCGATGTGCTGGAGATCAGCGTATGGAAGAACCCGGACCTGACCCGGCAGGTGGTGGTGCTGCCTGACAATACTATCCGGTTTCCCCTGATCGGGGAGATAAAAACCGGGGGCCACTCCCTGGCCTGGTTGGAAAAAATCCTGGAAACACGGCTGGAAAAGTTTATTTCCGATCCGGAATTATCCGTCTCCCTGACCAGGGTGAATTCCCTGATCATTTACGTAATCGGCAAGGTTAAAGGGCCGGGAAGATTCCAGATGGCGGAAAATGTTGATGTGCTCCAGGCCCTGGCTATGGCCGGGGGGCTGAATGCCTTTGCCAAAGATGATGAGATCAAAATTTTTAGAAAACAGGGCCAGATGACACAGATTTTTGAGTTTGACTATGATGCTGTGTCCCAGGGAGAGGAACTGGACCAGAACATCACCCTTGAGCGGGGCGATGTGATTGTGGTCAGGTAGCAAGATGAAACTGCGTTTAATATTATCTGCCGCCCTGTTCCTTCTGATTTCGGCCGCGTCTGTCCGGGCAGAACCTTACAGCATCACCCCCTGGATCAAAGTAAGACAGTCGTATTCGGACAATATCCTGTTTGAAACAAACGAGACCACTGATTTTATCTCCACCCTCACAGGCGGCCTGACCCTGGAACAGAACAAGGAGCGCCTGAAAACCAAACTTTCCGGCCAGCTCAACCAATTTTTTTACTGGGATCACAATGAGCTGGACGCTTTGGACTACAATGTATCCGGCCGTTTGAATTACAAAGTGACCGAACGGGCCGGTTTAAGCGCCTCGGCCCGGTATGCCAAAGATTCCCGGCGGGAGCGGGAAACGGAGACCACAGGTCTGCTGGTATCCGGTGACAGAAAAAGAGCCGATTTCTCCCTGGGGGCGGATTATATGCTTTCTGAACTCAGCCGGATTGAGTTTTCCGTGGACTTGGAAGATTCAGACACCCAGGAGACTGACTACTCCGAGGATAACAATTCCATCAAGTTTAGCCTCGCCTTTCGCCGGGATCTGTCCGCATATTTTAAAAATACAGTGGGCTTGTTTAACCTCATGTATATGCGCTACACCGGAGAAGAGGAGAATTTTTATACCACTATTGAAGGTGTTTGGAAAAGAGAAACAATCGTTTTTCAGGATTATGCTTCGGATGTCTATCTGTTTTATACAGGCTTTTCCCACAACATTTCCGAATTGTACAGCCTGTATTGCCAGGCAGGTGTAAGTTATACCCAAAGCAGCCAGAAACAGGATTATTACAACGACATTGATTTATTGGGTTTCGATTATTCTGATACGTTCAGATCGAACTCTGATAAAACCGACACCTGGGGCGGTGTCCTTTACACCGGGATTAATTATAAAGACGAGTATTGGCGCATGGGGCTTGGCCTGTCCCAGGATGTCCGGGGGGGGACCGGCACCAGCGGCACGGTCCAGCGAACCAGCCTTTCCGGCAGCGTGGACAGAAAACTCAGTAACGAGCTGAGTCTGACCTTCAGGGCTTCTGCCTACCTAAATAAACAAGAGCGGGAGTTGACTTCGGATACAGATACCCTTACCTTCACCCTCCAGCCCGGTTTTAAGTACCGGCTGAAAAGAGATTTTCTTTTGTCCTTTGCCTGGCGTTTCACCTCGGTTGAAAACCGGGAAAAAGATACCACCAAATCGCGGAACCTGTTGTATTTTGATTTAAAAAAAGAATTTGACCTGAAGGATTTTTAATGGAAGAACAAATTTTATCACCCCGGGATTATCTGGCCATTCTGAACCGGAGAAAATGGACTCTGATCATCACCTTTGTTTTGATCTTCACTGCGGCCCTAATCACGGCATGGGTACTGCCGCCGGTTTATCAGTCAACCGCCATCATTCTCATTGAGGAGCGGGAAATTCCTGCCGAATATGTCATGACCAGCCAGACCTCTTATGCGGAACAGCGCATGCAGATCATCAAGGCCCGGGTTCTGACCTCAACGCAGCTTTTGGAACTGATGCGGCAGTTCAACTTGTATACGGAGGAGCAGGAGACCATGACCATGGATGAGATCCTGGACGATATGCGGGAAAAAATAATCCTGACCCCGGTGAACGTGGAGATTGCCGATAAGAGAACCGGGCGGTCTGCCACGGCAACCATTGCTTTTACCTTAAGTTTTGAGGATGAAAATCCGGACAAGGCCCAGCAGGTCGCAGACCGGATCGTCACCTTGTTTCTCAAGGAAGACCTCAAGGTGAGAACCGACCAGGCCTCGTCCACCCAGGAGTTCTTAAAAATAGAGGCAGACCGGGTCAAGGATGAGCTGGAAGATGTGGAGACCAGGCTGGCTGAATTTAAAAAGGCCAATACCAATTTTCTTCCCGAAGTTTTTCAGCTGAACATGCAGACCTTAAGTTCACTGGAGAAAGACATTGAACAGACCAGGGAGAATCTGCGCGCCTTGGAGGAAAAAAAGGTGACAATGGTGGAGGAGCTATCGAACACCACCCGTGATCTAGAAGACGAGATGGAAGCCAGGGGGGTCAGAGACTCGGATGAAAAGCGTCTGGAGCAGCTGAAGATTGAGCTGATCAATTTGAAGACCAAATATTCTGAGTACTATCCGGATGTGAAAAAGGTCAAGCAGGAGATTGCAGAGCTGTCTGCTTCCATTGAGGCACGCAAAAAGCAGGAAAAAAAGGAAAGGCAAGATCCCAAAAACAGAAAGCCTGCCCGCAACCCGGCCTATATCTCCCTCTCCTCCAGGCTGGCCGGGGTTAAGTCCGATATTGCTTCGGTGAAAATTCAGATCCGTGATCTTGAAGCCCGGGCCGAGGAGTACCGCAGCCGCCTGGCAGCATCTCCGGGTGTGGAGACCCGGTACAGGGAACTGGCGACTGAGCAGACTAACCTGGCCATGAAATATAGAGATCTCCAGGCCAAAATGATGGAGGCTCAGGTGGGCCATGCACTGGAATCCCAACAGAAAGGGGAACGCTTCACACTGGTGGAATCCGCTACCCGTCCTGAAAAGCCCTATAAACCCAACCGTCTGGCTATTGTGCTCATCGGTTTTGTGCTGGGTATCGGTGCCGGTATCGGCCTGACTGCCCTGGTGGAATTTTCTGATGATTCGATCAGGAATGCAGGTTCCCTGGAGCGGCTCACCGGCTTTCCGGTTCTGACTACAGTGCCCAGTATCATAACCCGCGCCGATATTGTAGAGGCGCGCAGATCAAGAATTGTCTGGACAATTTCAGTGATCCTGATGCTGGTGGTGGTGATTTGTCTGTTCCACTTTTACGTCATGGATCTGAACCTGTTCTGGGTTAAATTGATGCGGAAAATTTAACAAGGCCAAAAAAGGAAACATAATGAAATTAAAAAAAGCACTAGACCAGGCTAAGGCCCAGAGAGAACAACATAATCCTAAACCTGACCCAAGCCCGGACAAGGCAGCTGATTGGTCACAGAGCGCCAACAGTTCGTCTGAGCAGGAAGGGGAGTGGAAGGCACCTGCCTATGACCACTGTGCCGTCACCGAACTTGATCCAGTCGTCGTGGAGAAAAACAGAGGCGTCTGCCTGAACCCCGACCGCAAAGAGATAGAACGATACAAGATCCTGCGAACCCGGATTGCCAATCTGGCCCGGGAACGGCGGATGAGTACCATTATGGTGACCAGCCCTAACAAGAGCGAGGGAAAAACCGTGAACTGCATCAACATGGGGCTGACCTTTGCTAAGGCCATGAAGCAGACCGTTCTGATGGTGGACTGCGACTTTACGGGCCAGGATATCCATCGCTATCTGGGCATAGAGAGCAAAGCCAGCCTGATTGACTATTTTATGGACGGCGTCCCCCTGCAGGACCTGATTGTCTGGCCCGGGGTGGAGAAGCTCACCCTGATCTCCGGGGCCCGGACCATCAATGAATCCTCGGAACTGCTCTCCTCGGATATGATGGCCAAACTGGTCAAGGAGATGGGCGAACGCTACGATGACCGGTATGTGTTTTTTGACGCCCCGCCTGTTTTGGGCCATGCCGAGGCCATCTCCCTGGCACCACGTGTGGACGGTATCCTCATGGTGGTGGAGGCAGGAAAAACAACAAAAACAGACGTTAAGGAGTCCTTGGCCCTGTTACCCAACGAAAAATTTTTAGGGTTCCTGCTCAACAAACAGGCAGCTTGAGCTGATGTATACGCAATTTTTTAAATTCAAGGAAAAACCCTTCAGCCTGGTGCCTGATCCCGGGTTTCTTTTCCTGAGCGACCGCCATGAAAAGGCATTGACATTCCTGGAGTACGGTCTGTCTGAAAAGGCTGGCTTTATAATGCTCACCGGTGAAATCGGCATGGGAAAGACGACCTTGATCCGGCACCTGCTCAACCAGGTGGACGAGCAGGATACGGACGTGGCCGTGGTTTTTCACACCAATGTCAGCGGTACAGTGCTGTTGCGCCAGATCCTGAGTGAATTCGAGGTAGAGACTGACTCCAGCCTGGACAAAGCCGCCCTTTTGGAACTGCTCTACGAGCTTCTCATTGACAGATACGCCAGAAACCGCAAAGTTTTTCTGATTGTTGACGAGGCTCAGAACCTTTCAGCGTCGGCCCTGGAAGAGCTGCGTATGCTCTCCAACCTCCAGACAGATAAGGATCTTTTGGTCCAGATCATCATTGTGGGACAGCCGGGCCTGAGGGATAAGATCGGCTCCGCCTCCCTGCGGCAGTTTGCCCAGCGAATTTCGGCAAGCTTTCATCTTTCCCCCATGACCCAGGAGGAGACCCGGGCCTATGTCCGATTCCGGCTGGAGCGGGCCGGAGGAAATCCCGACCTGTTTACCCCGGACCTGCTGGAAAAACTGTTTGTCGTGTCCGGGGGCATTCCCAGAACCATTAACCTGCTCTGTGACGCAGTGCTGGTATATGCCTTTGCAGACCGGGTATCTGAAATCACTAAAACCCATTTGGATCAGGTCATTGAAGATAAGGGAGGCATGGGCGTATTCACTGCCAGGGACATGGATGAGCCAGGATCTGACGCTAAACCTCAGGCGGTGCCCGGCCTTGAAAGCCGTATTAACGAACTTGAAGAGCGGTTGAACCGCCTGACAGCTATTCTGGACAACAGCCTTGCCGAAACCGAATCCAGGGCAACATTTTGTCGGGATGACTTAGTGGACCGCCTCACCCGGCTTTACAAAGCCGAAAGAAAAAAAACCCAGAACCTGATTTTCCACTACAGTCGTCTCAAAGAAAAATACACCACCCTGCTGGCAGCTCAGAATAAAGCTGAAGATCCGTGCATTTTACTTAATAAAACCGTTAAATAATGTGAAAAGTATACTGGATGTTGATGAAGTTTTAAAAAAAACAGATAGTTCTTTTCTTGGGATTTCGCTTCGATCCCCTAATTACCAAACAGTCGCTAAGGAGATCCCATGTTGAAAATTATGCTCATTGCTGGAGCCCGGCCCAATTTCATGAAAATAGCCCCCATTGTCAGGGCCTTTGACGCATATGGCGATAAAATAACCTATAAAATCGTTCATACCGGTCAGCACTATGATGCTAACATGAGCGATATCTTTTTTGACAAGCTAGGCATCAGAAAACCGGATTACCACCTGGAAGCAGGCGGCGGCACCCATTCCCAGCAAACAGCCAAAATCATGATCAAATTTGAAGAGATCTGCGAAACGGACACGCCGGATCTGGTCATGGTCGTAGGCGATGTGAACTCCACTCTGGCCTGCTCCATTGTGGCTAAAAAAATGCACATTAAAGTGGCCCATGTGGAAGCAGGGCTTCGAAGCTTTGATCTGGATATGCCCGAGGAGATCAACCGCATGGTCACAGACGCCATCTCTGATCTGTTTTTTGTCACCGAAGAACAGGGCATAGCCAATCTTGAAAAAGAGGGCAAACCAGACACCAGGGTGCATTTTGTGGGCCATGTCATGATTGACAACCTGTATTACCAGGTATCCAAACTCGACCAGATGGACCCGGCCCGGTTAGCACACAACACATATAAAGCAACGCATCCAGAATACGGCGTGGTCACCCTGCACCGTCCGTCCAACGTGGATCACAAACAGACCTTGAACGTGGATGACAAACAGACCTTGGAACGTATTTTTAACACCCTTGATCAAATCTCACAGAAACTGCCTTTGATTTTCCCCATCCACCCCAGGACCCGAAAAAACATGGAAAGCTTCGGCATCCAGCCGCCCAAAAACATCACACTGACACCGCCTTTATCCTACATGGAGTTTTTAAACTTGTGGAAGGATTCAAAACTTGTGTTAACTGATTCAGGGGGGCTCCAGGAAGAAACCACTGCCTTGTGCATTCCCTGCCTGACTATCCGGGAAAATACAGAACGGCCCATTACAATCACCCAGGGAACCAATGAACTGGTAGGCATTTCAGAGGAAAAGACCCTCAATGCATTTGAGCAAATCATGAAAGGTTCCTGGAAAACAGGACAGAAACCTCAATTCTGGGACGGCCATGCCGCAGAACGGATCGTTAATATTATTAAATAACTCAACCTAAATTTTAGTGATAATCATTAAAAATCAGATGGTTATGAAAAAAGCACTGATTACCGGAATTACAGGCCAGGACGGCGCATACCTTGCTCAGTTTCTTCTTGAAAAAGGGTATGAAGTTCATGGAATTAAACGCCGGGCCTCACTGTTTAATACGGACCGAATAGACCATCTTTACCAGGATCCCCACCAGGAAAATCGTAAAATGGTTCTCCATTACGGGGATCTTACGGACGCCACCAACCTGATCCGTATTCTGCAGCAGATCCAGCCGGATGAGGTGTATAACCTGGCAGCCCAGAGCCATGTTCAGGTCTCCTTTGATTCGCCTGAGTATACGGCTGATACTGATGCCTTAGGCGCCATGCGCATCCTGGAAGGCATCCGCCTATTAGGACTTGAAAAAAAAACCCGGTTTTACCAGTCTTCAACCTCGGAGTTGTTCGGCAAGGTCCAGGAGGTTCCCCAGTCTGAAAAGACCCCATTTTACCCCAGATCTCCTTATGCCTGCGCTAAACTGTATGCGTATTGGATAACGGTCAACTACAGAGAGGCCTACGGTATTTATGGGTGTAACGGTATCCTGTTTAACCACGAGTCCCCCATCCGGGGAGAGACCTTTGTCACCCGTAAAATAACCCGGGCTCTTTGCCGCATTCATCTTGGCATGCAGGAGTGTCTCTATCTTGGTAATATGAACGCTTTACGTGACTGGGGCCATGCAAAGGATTACGTAGAAATGCAGTGGCTTATGCTCCAGCAGGATGAACCGGACGACTACGTCATTGCCACAGGAGAGCAGCATTCGGTTCGAGAGTTTGTCGAAGTATCTGCAAAGGAACTTGGCATGTCCATTGAATGGCAGGGCGAGGGGGTGGATGAAAAAGGCATTAATCCGGCAAACGGAAAAACCATTGTTGCGGTAGATCCAAGATATTTTCGCCCTACGGAAGTCGAGACGCTTTTAGGAGATCCTTCCAAGGCCAAAGAAAATCTTGGGTGGACTCCCAGAATCAGTTTTGAGGAACTTGTCAAAGAGATGACTCTGGCCGATCTTGAGGAAGCCAAACGGGATGAACTTTGCCACAGAGAAGGCTTTCAAGTGTATGCGCACAATGAATAAAGGCAGGCTTTCAAATGAATAAATCAGATAAAATATTTATTGCTGGAGCTGCCGGCATGGTGGGCAGTGCCATTGTCCGAAACCTTGCAGCCAAGGGTTTCACCAACCTCGTAGGGTCATATCACTCAAAACGCCTTGATGAACTTGATGCGCTGCCCATTAAACTGGTTCAAATTGATCTGAAAAACCAAAAGGATGTCAGTGATTTCCTTAAGGCTGAAAAACCGTCCTATGTCTTTCTGGCAGCGGCCAGAGTCGGAGGTATCCACGCCAACAACACCTACCCGGCCCAGTTTATATATGACAACCTTGTCATGCAAAACAACATCATCAATTCAGGTTATGAAAACGAGGTCAAACGCCTTTTGTTCCTTGGATCTTCCTGCATTTACCCTAAGCAGGCCCCCCAGCCCATGAAAGAAGAACATCTTTTGACCGGCATTTTAGAACCAACAAATGAACCCTATGCGTTGGCCAAAATTGCCGGAATCAAAATGTGCGAATCCTACAATCGGCAATACGGCACCCGGTTTCTGGCCGTCATGCCCACCAATTTATACGGTATAAATGATAATTTTGACCTTGAGAATTCCCACGTACTTCCGGCCCTAATCCGTAAATTTCATGAGGCTAAAGCCTCAGGAGCCAAAGAAGTCGTTATCTGGGGAACCGGTTCCCCTCGCAGGGAATTTCTCCATGTTGATGATATGGCAGATGCCAGCGTTTATGTAATGAACCTTAAAGACGAGATAGTGGACAAGCATTTCAACAATTACCCATCACCCTGCTTTGTCAATGTCGGAACAGGTACAGACCTCACTATCAAGGAGCTGGCTCTGATGGTTAAAGAGACCGTGGGGTTTGACGGAGATCTTGTTTTTGATACGGACAAACCCGACGGAACTCCTCGAAAGCTTTTAAATGTTGATCGACTGTCCCGATTAGGTTGGACAGCCAAAATTTTAACCCAACAGGGAATTGACTCTACATACACTTGGTGTAAAAAACAGGGCGTTTTTTCTGGTGCCTGTTCCTGACAGCTAACAGACTGAATTTGCGGCATGGTTTTTGATTTGTCAAAGAGGCTGCCGTCCAGATCCAAGGGAATATAATTACCAAACAGGCTCTTAGTACCTTATTCCCAAAAAGCTGTCATAAAAAACAAGAAAATTATGCCGCTATTTTCAATAAATTTTCAGTAGATGCGGCCAGAAAGGCATTCAACA
>PDTI01000026.1 GCA_002747145.1 Desulfobacter postgatei | reverse complement strand
TAGTTTCTTGCAATAAATATGAATAACATCTATCAGGCAAGTCTGCTTGGGCATCCAGCGGCATTATTCCACAAAAGCCTTTTAGGCGATAACAGGTTCAAGGCACCTTAAATTTACCGAAAGTCGAAAAATAGTCTTTTCCATGCAACCGACTTTCCCTTTTTAAAATCAGACCATTTTCAAGTTTAAGTTCTGATCCGATATCACCGCTCCCTTTCTGAGCAAAAAATATTTCATGCCTGACAAAGCTATTTTTAGGGCTACCTCATTCTCCATGATATGCCTCCCATATTAAAATATATGGCAGGCATACTACAGGTTGTGTTTACTGGAGGCAAGCGGATACCCAGTTAATTTTATTTCAAACTGTTGGGTTGGCCCCTCCCCGATAAAAAGTTATGGGAAAATATTTTCACAATTTATAAAAATATTGAAACAAAATATTGTATTTTTTTCTCACAAAGCAGGGTCTCCAAAAAAAGAGGCTAATTCTCCACTCCTTATAAACGGTATGATATTTGCAGTAAATTTCTACTCTATGATTTTAGCAGGTTAGAAGGGGGTGAAAAAAAACAGAGTTGGCTTTTTTTATGAATACCAACCCCGCGGTTGGCATGAGATGTCGAAAAAAAATTAATTTTATGAATTTGGATATGTTATCCACAAAAAAGGAGAATGATCATGGTTAAGAATTTTTGGGTTTTTGCTTTATTTGTACTATTATCTTTGTCCACTTCAATTGTAAATGCCGGTACAGCATATTGGACTGATTGGCAGAGTAGTGATACGTCAGGTGTTTCCGGGATTATCAACTTGGACTTAGAGTCCGTTGATGTAACGTTTAGTGGCGCTTACTCATTTGCCCAAACAAATGGAGGAACAAATTATTGGTCTCCTTCAGCGCCATATGAAAGCACAACAGTTGAGAACGCACCACCTGCTTCTGACATTATTGCATTAAGCCAAGGTGGTAGCGTGACGGTCGACTTCTCAAAGCCTGTTATGAATCCACTCATCGCCCTGGTCAGTTGGAATGGCAATACGGTCGAATTTGGAGAGCCTATCACATTCTTAAGCCAAGGATGGGGATACTTTAGGAGGGGTACACCAGAGATCAACACTGAGGGTACAGGTTTTTATGGCAACGGTGAAGTCCATGGTGTTATTCAGTTAACAGGAGTGCATTCGTCTTTTTCTTTCACCCATACTTCTGAACACTGGCACGGACTAACTGTTGGAGCCATCTCCAGTGTACCAGTGCCTGGATCTTTAATGCTTCTTGGATCTGGTTTGATAGGTGTGTTTGCTTTAAGAAGAAGATCAAGAAGTATTTAAGATTAAGCGGTCCATGGCCAAAATAAAATCTGCCACAGATGCACTGGATTTCAAATCGCCACAAGGCACGCCAAAGGACGCATATTGAGTATATGCTTCCTTTGGCGTAACGCCGAGGGCGCCTTAAAAGGCAATATAGATGGACGATTTTATCTTAGAGCCTGTTTGATAATTAGAGCAATTTATGATATGCATAATACGAATTTATAACACCGTGCCCCCGTAGCTCAGTGGATAGAGCATAGGATTCCTAATCCTTGAGCGCAAGTTCGATTCTTGCCGGGGGTACCATTCATTTTAACGGGCTTTGGCGGTGTGGGCATCTTTGCCGCAACTGGGATAGAATGCCGGATGTTTTAAAAAAACCTGAGTTGCTTGCACCGGCGGGCAACTTTGAAAAACTTGAAATTGCAGTCCATTACGGGGCCGACGCGGTGTATCTGGGGGGCAAGGATTTCAGTCTGAGGAATTTTTCAGGCAATTTTACAGACAGCGAACTTAAAGATGCGATTAAATTTGCTGGAAAGCACCAAGTCAAAGTATATCTTACCTGTAACATTTACTCCCGTAACCATGAGCAGGACAGTATCCAAGCCTTCCTGGAAAGGATAGGTAATATAGGACCCCATGCCATTATCATTTCTGACCCAGGCATTATTCTTAAAGCCAGACAGATTATTCCCCATATTGACATCCATTTAAGCACCCAGGCCAATACCACAAATTTTAATGCAGTTCTTTTCTGGGAACAGCAGGGCGTTAAACGGATAAACCTGGCAAGGGAATTATCTATTAAAGAGATAAAAACCATTGCATCGCACACAATCATTGAGACAGAGACCTTTGTCCACGGCGCCATGTGCATCTCTTACTCAGGCAGGTGCCTTTTGAGCAGCTTCTTAAGTGACCGGGACGGCAACCGAGGACTGTGCAGCCATCCCTGCCGCTGGAATTACGCTGTTATGGAAGAGCTTCGACCCCATGAATATTATCCTGTCCAGGAAGACTGCCGCGGCACGTACATATTTAATTCCAAGGATATGTGCCTGATAGACCACATTCCCGAATTAATTGATGCCGGAATTTCGTCCCTAAAAATTGAGGGCAGGATGAAAGGAATAAATTATCTGGGTTCTGTGGTAAAAACATATCGCAACGCCATTGACGCATATATCGCAGAACCGGATTCTTATTTCGTTCATCCGGAATGGCATTCAGCCCTTGACCAGATCTACCACAGGGCTTATTGCACCGGATTCTATTTCGGTCATCCGGATGACGAATCCACAAACGCCTTGAATTCCAGCAACATGCACAAAGGCCAAATTCATAGTTTCATAGGTAAAATTATTGAAAAGCGTGGAGAAAATTTATATTTGTTTGATGTTAGAAACAAGCTTATACCTGGCGACAAAATAGAGGTCCTCAGCCCCCAGGGCCCAGCACGGCAAGCCAAGGTGTTGTCATTGACGAATGAAAAAGGCGAACCCGTGGATAATGCGAAACCTAATACCCGCCTGCTGATCGGGATCCCCCTGGAGGTCTATCACAACGATATTATTCGCAAAATATAAAAACAATTCAATATATTATTTTGACTTTCATATACAATCCGGCAGCATCTTTAATTTGACTTTACATTATATTTTCTATAGATTAGTTCTCTATTAAAGGTTTAAATCATTTCTATGACGTTCTTTCAGGAGTTTTATTTATATGTTTGAAGACGACGAAACCCTACAGATGTATATTGAAGAATCTCTGGATCACTTGGCAGACATCGAAAGTGATTTACTGACGATTGAGGAAGGCGGCGAAAATATTGATCTTGATCTGGTCAACAATGTTTTCAGGGCTGCCCATTCTGTCAAAGGCGGTGCCGGATTCATGGGGCTGACAACCATTAAAGATCTTGCACACCATCTTGAGAATGTACTAGGGATGATCCGAAACAGAGAACTGATCCCTGATTCTCAAAAAATCAGCATATTACTCAAAGGGTTTGACGAGCTTGAAAGTCTGCTGAACAACATTCAAACCAGCAATGAAGTTGATATTTCTGTTCATATCCAGGCGTTGGAAAATATAACCAGTGCATCACCACCAAAGCCTGCCCAGCAAGCAAAACAACAAGATGTACAGGAAGTGGGCCCGACAGAAACATTTGCAGATATTGCACTCCAGGACGGTAGAAATTTCCAGCGGGTGGTGCTCAAGGAAATTGAAACCTGCAAAGCCGAAGGCAAAAATTTATTCATTGTTGAATATGATTTTATCAACGATATTCAACAGCAATTCAAAACCCCCATGGAGTTTTTAACCAATCTGTCTAAAACCGGCACTGTTATTGAAATCAGGATGGATACAGCTTGTGCCGGCACACTCAGTGATGCGGGGATGCCAGGAAAGCTTCCTTTCCAGATACTATTTGCCTCTATTATCGAATATGATATGGCCGAGACATTATTTGGTGTGGCAAATCGGTGCATCCATATCATTACAGACGATATGATCAGCTTAGCAGCAAACAGCACCGGCGAAATCCCGCCCCCTCTGACCCAACCTATTGAAACCGTAAAAGCATCTCACCAGCCTGAGGTGGCCGCCCATGCGGTACCCACTCCGGCACCCGCAGTTGAAAAACAGCAGAATACCCCGGCAATCAAGGACGCACCTGTGGCCAAACCCCAGGAAAAAGATTTGGCCATTGGCGGAAAACCCCAGAGCTCTTTGCGTGTTAACGTAGGGCTGCTTGACACCTTGATGAACCTTGCCGGAGAACTTGTACTCAGCAGAAATCAACTTCTCCAGGGGGTTAACTCCTCTAACGTGAAAGCAACAGAGCTGTCCAGTCAGCGAATTGACATGATTACATCAGAACTCCAGGAAGCGATCATGCGTACGAGGATGCAGCCCATTGCCAACATCCTGAACAAATTTACCCGGGTGGTCAGGGATTTGTCTCACCAGTTAGGAAAATCCATAGAGCTGGAAATCGAAGGCAAAGATGTTGAATTGGACAAAACCATCCTGGAGTCCATCAATGACCCGTTGACCCACCTTGTCAGAAACTCCGTTGACCATGGTATTGAAACACCCATGGAAAGGAAACAGATGGGTAAAAATGGCACGGGAAAAATTATCTTAAAAGCATTCCACGATGCAGGTCAGGTTAATATTGTAATCTCCGACGATGGCCGGGGAATGGATCCTGACAAAATATCAGCATCTGCCATTAGCAAAGGCCTGATATCCGCATCACGGGTTGAGGAGATGTCGGATAAGCAAAAAACAGAACTTATTTTTCTACCGGGATTTTCAACTGCTAAGGAGGTCACAGATGTGTCCGGCCGTGGCGTAGGCATGGATGTCGTGGTCACAAACATTGAGGCTTTGGGCGGAATCATAGAACTTGATTCAACACCCGGACAGGGAACGGATATTCAAATCAAGCTTCCTTTAACTCTGGCCATTATTCCCAGCCAGATCACCTCTGTTGGCAATGAGCGCTATGCCGTTCCCCAGGTCAACCTCAACGAACTGCTCAGGATTCCGGCAAGCCAGATCAAAGAAAAGATTGAAAAAGTTGGGGACGCGGATGTTGTTCGGCTCAGAGGAGAGCTTCTTCCCCTTCTGAACCTTGCCCAGATGCTGGGCATAGAGCGTACCTTTGTTGATACTGAAACCGGCGAAGAACGCGAAGACCGCCGAAGTAGAATTGCTGACCGCAGATCAAAGGATCACATGCCCGCAGAAAGTTCTGATTCCGGGGATCAAACCAGGACGGAAATCAAAAGAGCAGAAAACGACCGCCGTTATCATGCGTCATCTGCGGTCAATATTGCGGTTGTCTCTGCCGGAGCATTCAAATACGGCCTTGTGGTGGATCAACTTCATGATTCCGAAGAGATCGTTGTTAAACCTGTGGGACGGCATTTAAAAAAATGCTCTGCCTATGCCGGTGCTACGATTATGGGCGACGGCAAGGTGGCTTTAATTCTTGATATCTCTAATCTTGCCCAGATGGCCGAACTTTCCACCGTTGCAGAAGCCAGCCAGAATGCTGTCAAGGCCGCAAAAGAAGAAGAGGCAGCCAGAGCTGATAAAGTGGCGTTACTGACATTCAAAAACAACGAAAAGGAACATTTTGCTGCGCCATTAAGCATTGTGGAACGTATTGAGCGTATCAAAACATCCGACATTGAACGGATCGGTGACCGTAAGGTTGTCCAATACCGTGGCGGTTCCCTGCCTCTGTATGAACTGTCCCAGGTGGTAAACGTTGAAAAACTCCCGGAAAGGGACCAGCAGGAAGTGATTGTCTTCAAGGTGAAAGAGCGGGAAATAGGGCTTATGGTGACCCCGCCGGTGGATGCCCTGGAATTTTCACTCAACATTGACAGCTCGACCCTGAAGCAACCTGCCGTCAGCGGCTCCATGATTATCAACAACCATACTACGCTATTGGTAGATATTTTTGAACTGGTTAAAACGTTGAACCCGGAATGGTTTGACGCCGAGGCCCAGGCTGCAGCAACCATGGCCGAAGACGGCGGGAAAATCATCCTGTTTGCTGAAGACTCAGCCTTTTTTAGAAACCAGGTCAAACAGTTTATGGTAGAGGATGGCTTCAAGGTCATTGAAGCAGAAGACGGACTTATTGCCTGGGAACTATTAAAAGAACGTGCCGAAGAGATTGACCTGGTTGTGACGGATCTGGAAATGCCCAATATGGATGGATTCGAATTGGCCAAACGGATTAAAAGTGATCCCAATTACTCACATCTTGGGATTATTGCCTTGACATCCCTTGTCAGTGAAACGCATATTGAAAAAGGTAAAACAGCCGGGATTGACGAATACGAGATAAAACTTGACCGGGAAAAATTGATGGCTGTCATCAGACAATATATGAATTTGTAACACTCGATGATACAGTTCTTGAATTTGAAACAATTCCCTAATGAAGCATGCAACATTTAGATAGCAGACAGCCGTTAAGGAGATTCAGATGAAAAAAAAGACCCAAGAGACCACATCCAATGACATAGAGTTCTCCACGTTCTATGTTGGCGGGGCTATTTGTGGAATTGACATATTAAATATTCAGGAAATAAATAAGCATTTTGAAATCACGCAGGTTCCCCAGTCATCTGACTACGTCAAGGGGATATTAAATCTGAGGGGTAGAATTGTAACGATTATTGACTTGGGGAAAAAACTGGGTCTGTCTCCGGTCGCACCAAGCAAAGACAATCGCAACATCATCGTCAATTCTGAAAATGAGCATATCGGCCTTCTGGTGGATGCCATTTCTGATGTGGTCATCACCCAGAAGGAGAATATAGAGTCGGCACCTTCAAATATCGGTGATATCAAAGGTAAATATTTCCAGGGTGTTTTAAAAACAAAAAATCAGTTAATTGGGATTATAGATATTGATGAGGTTCTCAAAGAATAATGAACACCATCAAAGCACTTGTTGTTGATGATACAATTGTTTACCGAAAAATTGTTGGCGACGCACTCAAGCAGATGCCGGGCATTGAGGTGGTAGGCACTGCCAATAACGGAAAAATTGCCCTTTCAAAAATTAAAAACCTTAAACCGGATCTGATGACCCTGGACATTGAAATGCCGGAAATGAACGGCATTGAGCTCCTTGAGAAACTTCAGAATATGGATAATCCTCCCTTGGTGATCATGGTATCCACCCTGACCCAGCAAGGCGGTGAGCTCACACTGAAAGCTCTGGAACTTGGCGCTTTTGACGTTATGCCAAAACCTGAAGCAGGTAAGATGGCAGAGAATATGCTCAAAATCAAAAAAAAACTTGAGCCTATTATACGCCATGTCAAACGCCATAAATTGCGAATAATTGATCCGCTGGTCAGACCCAAACCTGCGGTATCGACCCGGGCAAAAGTTGCAAAACCAAAGATCTCCCCCAGACCGACAGGTATCAGATCCAAATCCGAAATTATAGGTATCGGCATATCCACGGGCGGTCCCAATGCATTGACAAAAATGATCCCCATGCTCCCCCGGGATTTCAAGGCACCGATTCTCATCGTACAGCATATGCCACCTGTATTTACGGCATCCCTGGCCGATAGCCTGAATAAAAAATCATCCCTGGAAGTCCTGGAGGCCAGGGATGGTGATACAATTCACCCTGGAAAAGTTTTTATTGCACCAGGGGGCAAACAGATGAAAATTGTTGCAGGCGCAGACGGTTTAACCCGAAAAATAAAAATTACGGATGATCCACCGGAAAATTCGTGCAAGCCCTCGGCAGACTACCTGTTTCGCTCCATTGCCCAGCACTATGTGGGAAGATCCACAGGCGTTATCATGACCGGCATGGGCTCTGACGGATCAAAGGGGCTTGTTCAGATGAAAAATAACGGCAGTTTCATTATTGCCCAGGATGAAGAAACATGCACGGTTTACGGCATGCCCAAAAAACCTACCGAATCCGGAATAGTCGATGTCATCGCACCTTTGGAAAAAATCGCTGATGAAATCATAAAAACCGTTTAACCAGAAATCCAGCCCACGATATTTATGAGTAACATCAAAGTAACTGCCGAAGAATTCAAAACATTTGCCACGTATATCCTGGATATATCAGGGATTGCTCTGGGTGTCGGAAAAGAATATCTTCTGGAAACCAGACTTAATCCGCTGCTTTCCAAATACCAGTGCCACTCATATTCGGATTTAATGAAAAAATCCAAACACGGTTTTGACAAAAAACTGGAAGGCGAAATTATTGATGCCATTTCCACCAATGAAACCTATTTTTTCCGGGACAAAACACCGTTTAAACTTCTCCAGCATAAAATACTGCCTGATCTGATTGATAAACGATCGAAAACAAGTATTGGGAAACCCACCATAAGAATATGGAGTGCCGCCAATTCAACGGGGCAGGAAATATACAGCATTGCCATGACCATGATTGAGATGGGTGTCACACTTGACAACTACAATATCAGGCTGCTTGGCACGGACATCTCTGATGCAGCCATTGCCAAGGCCAGTTACGGCGTTTACAACAAATTTGAAGTGGCACGCGGACTTGAGCCTGCCCGGCTAAACCGATTCTTTCAGCCCATGGAGAATAATACCTATAAGGTTAAAGATGAGCTTCGGGCCATGGTTCAGTTCAAAAAAATGAATTTGATGAAACCGTTTATCGGTATTGGAAAATATGATATTGTGCTCTGCCGGAATGTGATGATCTATTTCACCACTGAGGACCGCCGAAAAATTTATTCAAATATTTCAAAGGTCATGGAACCGGACGGATACCTTTTAATCGGTTCAACAGAATCCCTGGTAAATGATACTGATCTTTTTGCCTCTTTCAGATATTTAAACTCAGTATTCTACCAGTTTAAGCGCTAGCGGAGCCAAGTATTATGGGTGATATTAATGCACAAGATTTTATTAATGAACTAGTTTTCTGTCTCAACACAAAAGATACAGTTAAAGCCAAAGCTCTGCTTCAATTTGCATCGGACGCCAATATTGATATTCAGGTACAGAAAAGGATCATGGCAGAACTGGCAAAAGGCCCTGCAAACGTTGTTTTTCCTCTGCTTAAATACCTCACCACAATAGAGATTTCCAACACCCAAGTCCAGGAAAGCCTTTACGATTTAATCCTGGACAAGGCATACGGCAATACCAATCTGGTCGCAGAATATATTAACAGCAACGAAAAAAAAACCCGGATCCAGTTTATCCGGGCAGCCCGCGATCTGTTCCTTGAGGAAACCATTCCGGTTCTTATCCAGGTTGTGCAGGATGAAACAGACACTGAAATCATTAGGTCCGCCATGAATTCTCTTGCGGTATTCCGCAAACCCGAACATCTTAACATCTTTTCTTCGTTTATCACGCATTCAGATCCAGAGATCATCAAAACAGCCATTTTCGCCATCAGTGCAATGCCCAATCCCCAGGCAGCAGATACACTGATAAGCTTTTTATGCGAAGATGAAACCATAAACGAACTACTTATCCAGGCTCTTACAGAAAAGCAGGATCTTTATGATCTGGAAAAATTAACGCTTCTTCTATCCAGCCCTGTCACCAATATCAGAGATACGGCCATTGATGAGCTTATCAATATGGGTAAAAAGGCCACACCACTTCTCACCAAGGCATTCCAGAATGCAGAAGCCGACTATATGGTTCATCTGATCACCACCCTTGGTTACATTGGGGATCAGGCTGCCATTCCGGCCATCATAGACATTATCAATACACAGCCCGAGGATGCCAACATCCGCCAGGCCGCGTACGAAGCCATGGAACGTATTCCTTCACCCCGTACAGCCATTTGTCTGGTCCAGGGTCTCCAGGATCCGGAAGAATCCGTACGGATGAGTGCAGCCCGGACCATTGATAAAAACCTGTCAAAACCATTGGTGGCCGGACTGAAAAATATGATCCGGGACAAATCCCCAGAAGCGGTATCAACTGTAAGTACACTCATAGATGCGGATGCAAGCAATGTTTTCAATTTTTTAATGGATGAAAAATCCTTCAGAGAACTTGCCGGTACACATATTGCTGAAAAAGCATCTCCTTCCACCCGCAAGGTCTTCCTAAAAAATATGGCAGCCATTGGGCAGGTTGAATTTGCCAAAGAAATTGCACCCCCAATCACCGAGGCAGATAAAGCAGAGGCGTCCTCTTCCATAAAAATTGTGGTGGTGGATGATTCAAAAATGATGCTCAAGCTCTACCAGAACAAATTATCCGCCCTAGGGCTTGTCTGTGAAACCTACAACCGCCCGGAAAATGCAGTGAAACGGATACTGTCCGGAAAAACGGACCTTGTTATTACGGATTTGAACATGCCCAACATCAATGGTCTGGAACTTACCATGGAAATAAGGCGAAAATTCACCCGGACAGATCTGCCCATTCTGATGATCACTACCCAAAGTGATTTTATAGAAAAAAGAGGAGGTGATATGGTTATCAACAAGGCCCTTTTGGAAAAATCAGGCATTAATAAAATCCTCCACAAACCCTTTAGCGATAACCATTTCAAAGCGTCTGTCTTTGAACTGCTTAAACATGTAAGGTCTTTTATTCCATGATAAGAAAGGCCCTCATTGATGATGTTGCCCCCATACATGCCCTGCTTAAATTTTATGCCGAAAAAGGGGAGCTTTTAGGCCGGCCTTTAAGTAACCTTTATGACCATTTACGCGATTTTTGGGTATATGAAGATGAGGATACCGGCAAAATTACAGGTTGTGCAGCGCTGGCCTTTTGCTGGGAAGATATCGCGGAAATTCGGTCTGTTGCGATAAAAGATGGACACCATGGGCAGGGGATCGGATCGGCCCTGACAGAACGCTGTATCCAGGAAGCCTTCTATTTTAAATTAAAAACATTATTCACACTGACCTACCGCCCGAAATTTTTTACCCGTTTCGGATTTGAAATAACGGAAAAGGCCAATTTGCCCATGGTCAAAGTCTGGGCTGGATGCCTGGACTGTGTGAAGTTTCCGGATTGTGATGAAATCGCCATGATAAAACAATTATAATTTGTGCTTGGACAAAAAATCACCCATCTGCGGCGTTGCAAAAAAATTACAATCCTCACAACCATGAGCTTGCACTTAAAAATTAGCCACCTAATTTAACCACGACCTTTAGTTTTCTCCAACGAGTTACCAGTTTGGGGCTTTATAATCGACAACAGTCGTACAAGCAGTACAGGCTCTTTGTCGAGGCCGGAACAGCAAATCCATAAGAACAGAACGAAATTACCTTGTTCGTAATAGGCACCGCCTTGCTTTTCCAGCTGTGAAAGCATTGAATTTGCCGATTGGCAGTGGTGCCATTGAAAGTTCGATGCGAAGGGTGGTCAATTTGCGGCGCAAAGGCCCCTGCATTTTTTAGAGCGTGTTTGATAATTAGGGGATCGAAGCGAAATCTCATGAAAATGAGAACCAATTTTCACAAATTTTCTGTTAATAGTGGGACTATTGACATAAAATTTGGAGAAATTGGAGCCATTTTCATGGGATTGCAGCCGATTCATCAATTATCAAACACGCTCTTAGGTGCAAACTTGTCAGGAATCTGAATCAAAGTCCGGAAATAAAAGTCCATCCATCTTGGACTTTGCCCCGGAGGTTCCAGGCACAACCGGGGTGTTTTGGGCTGCCGTGACGGTATTTTTGGTTTCCCGGGAAGGCAGCTCGTAATTCACACCGATGCTTTCATCACCCTGGTGTTCAACAGATACCGGGATGCTGAACATCAGCTCTTTTTCCTGGCGGGTTACCACGGGAAACCCATAATGGATATTTTCATACTTCATGGGTTTTCCAGCCTCCAGTCGGCCTTTGACAAATTCGTTATGGAGATCTATGCGGTGCTGTATGACAGATGAGAAGTGGTCAAGACTATCTTGTTGGCATTTATCATAAAAGTTTTCCAGAAGGCTTGGGTCGATCTCATAGCCTGTGGAATTGCGCCCGGCAGCCATGGCCGCAAGCGTTGTGGTGCCTGTGCCCAGAAATGGATCCAGAACAAGATCCTGTTTGACTGAATACATGTTGATCAGGCGATAGGCCAATTCAAAGGGAAATGCCCCGCTGCGGCCACGGTTCTTTTGTTTTCCCATGGCCTGGCGGGTGCCTTTAAGGTCGATCCAAATGTCTGAAAACCACTGGTTGCGTTCCTCCCAGAACAATGCGCTTTGCCGCCGGTTTTCCTTGGTTTCCGGGGTGGTAAACTCGCGTTTGCCCCCTTTTCTGAGGATAAGAATGTATTCATGCTCCAAGGTGACATAGGCCCCGGCCGGCAACATGCCTGAACCCATGAATTTGTTGGGCGCATTGGTCTGTTTGCGCCATAATATGCAGGGCAGCGCTGTAAATCCCAATGCCTGGGCCGCATGTAATATTCGGGCATGGTTGGGGTAAAGGGCAAAATTATCCCCCAGGGTACGTGTGGCGTCACCGATATTGATGCAGGCAAATCCGCCGGGTAAAAGCACCCTGAATATCTCTTTCCAGACCCGGTCCAACACCTGGTGCATGAGTTCAAATGCAAGGCGTCCATCCACTTTTCTAAGGGCTGTTTCAATTTTTGGGTTCTGGCGACTGAAGATGTTATCCCACATGTCAATCATGGGATAAGGCGGCGATGTCACCACAAGGCCGACACTGCGGTCCGCCACCTTTTTCATCTTTTCGGCATTGCAGATATAGTGTTTATGGATTGTTTTCATCTGTTCTTGTGACCACCTGCCTTCCAAATTTTTAACTGGTTCCAAGGCGCATCAATGGGTGCAAATTGAAATATGGGCCCATTGGCGCAACCAGGAAACCAGGTAAAAAGACATGTTCTATGGTGGGTTTTCAACCATGGTCTTTATTAAAATACCTTCTGTACCAAAGCCATTTCCACCACAGGCAAAGGCCCTATCGCCTTCCCGGGCAGTTGATTGAGAATTTTCTGGGGCATGGACCGGTACAGCAGCCGTGCGGTGAGTATGTATCCCTTTTTGGGAACGATTGTTAAGTTAAATAACCGGACCGCACTTTTTCCTGCAGGAATCCGGGTGTCGGATAGAATTTCCTTTGCTTTGGCCATGTTGAAGACCGGATTGCCACGACCATCTCCAAAAACGGTTTTAAACATCACCGTATTTTCCGGCAGTTCATTGTTGCCATCGGGAACACCGGTCTGGAAAACGGTTTTTCCTTTACTGTCGGCCAAGGTGACTTCAATCCATACCTGACGCAAATCCCCGAGCCCTGTGGGCAGGCTGTGACCGGCACCGGTATTGGTTACAACCACCCGGGCTGTGTGATTGTCCACCATGACCAGGAAAATATCCGCCGCATGCCTCAGACGCTCCACAGCCATATCGGATTTATCTTTGGCTGTAAACATTCCAGGCACACCTGAGTTGCCGCCCACAAAATTGTGGGTAAAAATGTGGGGCCGTTCCTTGGCATCTTCTGCTGCACTGCCCGGATTTTCAGGACGCGGTGTCGATCCTGTGGTCGGCACCCCGGGCCGCTGGTACATGTGGCACCCTTGACAGGATACATGCTTTTCAGGATCAGGACTGTTATATTTACTGTTTTGCCATTCTGTATATGTGCTTTCAAGGTCAGTACCAAAGACCACATGCTTGACATCATGGCAGGTTCCGCAGATTTTTGAGTCCGTATGCAGCTTTGAAAACGCAGCCTCGTGGAAGTCAGGTTCAGCATCGTCAAAGGGGCCATGCTTGACACCGGGATCATCCTCGCCCTGGCCCGGGGATAACACCAAACCATTATTATACATCCGGCTGACATCCACGGCCACATGGCAATAGTCACACTGGATTCCCTGGGCAGGGATCTGTCCGGTTTTGGCTAGATCATCCGATGTTTTTTTCGGAAAACCGCTGACATATCCCACAGGGGTATGACACTTCACGCAGGATTCGGCCTCTTCAATCTCACCGGCATCGGTCAGGCCCTGGAGGAAAAATTTTGCCACCCGGTTATAAATGGGGTCTTTATGGGACAGGTGATGCATGGACCCCTCCCACTGGGACATGATTTCATCATGACATCCTCCGCAGGTCTCGGGGTCGATGAATTGATCCAGTTTAAAGTTTTTTGATTTGGTAGATGCTTGAACAGGTACAGCCCACATCAATGCAATACACAGGAACGCAAGTCCGCAGCAGGTGGCAGCAACCCGGATTTTTTGTTGGATATACATCATTGAACACTCCTTATTTTCAAACAGGTAAGGCCCATGGTCAATTTGGCCCTCCGGGCCAATCATTTTTTCGGACCTCAGGATTTACAGGGGCCATGGCCCTGTTGACTGGCCTTCTGGGTGCCCGCTGCAATCCAGTCCAGAAAACGGACAATTACATTTTTTTTCTTACCTGGTTTTTTGCCTGATATTTTATTGGGGCTGGTGTTATTTTTCATGGGTTCCCCCGCTTGTTTTTTGTTTCACATGATAGATGAGCAGAATGTGCCCGTTTCCCATATCCCGGCTTGACTCAAACGAGAGGCTGAGGTCAAGGTGCAGGGGGGGGGCAAATATGGACAGCCCGGAGCCGAACAACCGGGGCACCAGGGTCAGGTGCACCTGTGTGATCAGATTGGCCTTTGCAAACAAGGTATTGATGGTAGCACCACCAATTAAAGCAGCACTGGTGTATCCTTTAAGTGAAAGGTCTTCAAGTATCCTGGCCGGGGATAAATCCGTAAATACCAGATTATCCTGATCGCTTTGCCTGGATCTATCCCGGCTCATGACGATATTCAGGCGGCCTGGCAGAACGGAGCCAATGGTGTCATAGGTTTTTGACCCCATAATCATGACACCTGCCTTGTGGGTCAGTTCCACAAAATATTTTTTGTCAGCCTTGCCGCTCCAGTCCACAAACTGATCAGAATTCTTTGCAATCTTACCGTCCACGGTTGAGGCCATCAGCAAAATGACTTCCATATAATCCCCCTTGCTCAGATAAAAACAGAACAGACAGATCCTGCCATAGCGCCGGTAGTTCTGTCTGAACTGTTTGACCAGGGCTTGCTGCCCCTGCAGCCGCCGGGGTTAGGACCAATCCCCATCAAAACCAGAAATTGTTCAACCCCTTTTTCTTATCTATAGTTTAAAGTTCTCAGTCTGTATCTCATACCAGGCCTTCAAAAAAGTCATTTCCCTTATCATCAACAATGATAAATGCAGGAAATTTTTCAACCGTGATCATCCACACAGCTTCCATGCCCAGCTCTTCATATTCAACCAATTCAACATTTTTAATAAAGTCTTTGCCAAGACGTGCGGCAGGTCCGCCCGGGGAACCTAGATAAAAACCACCATAGGTCTTACAGGCATCGGTTACCACCTGGGACCGGTTACCCTTGGCCAGCATGACCATGGATCCCCCTTCTTTCTGAAAAATAGGGACATAGGGATCCATGCGGCCGGCTGTGGTGGGGCCGAACGATCCGGACGCTTCTCCTTCGGGTGTTTTTGCCGGGCCGGCATAATAGATGATGTGATTTTTAATGTAATCGGGCAGTCCATCCCCTGCTTCATACCGTTCCATGAACTTGGCATGGGCAATGTCCCTGGCCACAATGATTTTGCCGCTCAATGACAGGCGGGTGGATACCGGATATTTGGTCAATTCAGCCCGGATTTCATCCATGGGACGGTTCAGGTCGATTTCAACAGCAGGTGCCATTTCAGGTTCGCTGGCCGGCATGTATTCCGCCGGATTTTCAACAAGCTGTTCCAGGAATATGCCGTCCCGGGTGATTTTGCCCTTGATCTGACGGTCTGCGGAACAGGAAACCCCAATACCGATGGGACAGGATGCGCCGTGGCGGGGCAGCCTTACAACCCGCAGATCCAGGGCAAAGTATTTGCCGCCGAACTGTGCGCCAAGCCCTAAGTCTCTGGAACGTTCCAGGACTTTTTGCTCAAGGTCGATGTCCCTGAACGCATGACCGGTTTTACTGCCCGTGGTGGGCAGAGTATCAAGGTAACGGGCCGATGCCAGTTTCACAGCTTTGAGGTTTGTTTCAGCAGAGGTTCCGCCAATGACAAATGCGATGTGATAGGGTGGACAGGCTGCTGTACCCAGGTGCTTCATTTTATCCAGCATGAAATCAATCAAGCCCTCTTCGGTATTGAGCACGGCCTTGGTCATCTGGAACAGGGAGGTCTTGTTTGCAGACCCACCACCTTTTGCCATGAACAGGAAGTTATACTCATCACCTTGAACGGCAGCGATGTCCACCTGGGCAGGCATATTGTTTTTGGTATTGACTTCATTGTACATGGTCAGTGGCGCATTCTGGGAATAGCGCAGATTGTTTTCTGTGTAGGCTTCAAACGCGCCTTTGGACAATTCACACTCATCATCGGACCAGGTCCAGATCTGCTGACCCTTTTTGCCCATAACAATGGCGGTCCCGGTGTCCTGGCACATGGGATATACTTTTTTTGCGGCAATGACCGCATTTTTTAAAAGTTCCAGCGCCACATAACGGTCATTGTCAGAACTTTCAGGGTCATCAATTATGGCCCGCACCTGCTCCAGGTGTTCGGCCCGGTAAAGGTGGGCCACATCCTTAAAGGCGGCATTGGCCAGCAGAGTCAATGCAACGGGCTCCACCATGACCACATCTTTGCCCTCAAATTCCCGGACCCGGACATGATCCCTGGTCAACAGGCGGTATTGGGTTGTTGTATCCTTTTTCAACGGAAACATGGGTTCATAGTTAAATTCCATTCGTTTTTCCCTCTTTATAGTTTTTCCCTCTTTTAAAGATCTGACAAGCAACAGATTTAAAATCCCTGCTGCCTGCCGCCATTATTTGAAATAGTTAATATAAAAGTCCGGACAAATTGTCCAATTTTCTTTTATATTTTTATCATCCTTTATCTTAGGGATGCAATTTGAGACCCAAGGGGAAGATGCTTGGGACAGTGATCCTGGCTCTTCATACAGCCCATGATCAGAATTAAAGCAACCCCAACCTACATGGAGACCACATGGTGGTGGCGCCGGGCAGGATCGCCGATGGCAGCTTAAAAGACAAGCCGATGGGAGATTTTATTTTGATCATGGGGCCTAATTATCAAACAGGCTCTAACACCCATTGAATAGATTGTACATGTGCCGCACATGTGCTATCTTGTCCAAAGAAATGAATTAAACCAAGGAGTAAAAAAATGGAGATCGTTAAACAGGGACCAATGCGGCGTAAGCCAATATTGATGCCTTTGGCAATGATTGAAAAAGTGAACAGCATGGCCCAAAAAAACAACATTTCATTTGCTGAAGTTGTCAGAAATGCTGTGGATGCGTTTCATTCTCAATCGACGATTGAAGAAGATGCACTATTGGAATCTTTAGCTGATACAATGATTGAAACCACAAAAAATCTTGTTGGCCGTATAGATGAGTTAGAAGCAAGAATTAATAAAACGCATGCAATTTTGGAGCGTCGGTGATGGGAGTCAGTGAAAAAGTTATGGAAGCGCTGCGCGCAGGCATTCTTTTAAATGATAAAGTATCAACGCTTATGGATACAGTTGAGCGCATGGATCAGGATATGAGAGGCTTAGACAAACGCATTGTCAGAATTGAAACCTTGATTGAAGTATCACAATACACTTTGCAAATTTCACATCGTAATTCAGGGGACGCCTGAGGCCCATGATCAAAATAAGATCTCCCATCTGCTTGTCTTTTAAGCCGGAGCATCTCTGGGAGATTTAATTCTGATCACGGGCCTTAGACGTCATTGGGGAATTGAGAATTCACTTCACTGAGTACTGGATATTGCATTCCGGGAAGATGAGAGCAGGATACGAAAAGGATTCGCGGTAGAGAACTTTGCGGCAATGGATGTACAATATTTGGAGGACGTAATGTTTGCATGACTGTCAGGTTACCGCAAAAAACATAGGCAGGCTGGAATTTTTACATGCGTTGGCCCTGTGGGATAGTTTATTTTTTCTTGAAGTTTTACCATTGTTGGTCCACAATAACCAGAATCCATTTCCGGCTTGGGAATCATGTAATCATTACGATTTTTTCACTACGACGATTTATATGCTTGAAAAACTTGCGCTACAGAAAAAATTCATTACAAACGCCCAGTGCTCACAAGCGATAAACGCATGCCGCAGTGCAGATAACTTTGATCTTGCGTTAACAAATTATTTTAAAAAGGAAAATATCCTTACCGACAAGCAGATGAACGTGCTTGTGGCCACCTATACTGCCCTGAAAACCATCCAGAAAAATCAAATATTTGGCAATTGTGCCGTTGACCTGGGTCTTGTCAACGAAGCACAGTTTCTTGGGGAGATGGCCCGGCAGAAAAAGATACTGGCGGAAAATAAACAACCCGAGTTTATAGGTAAAACATGGAGACAAGACCAGACACTTAGCCAGGAGCAGTACGAAACGATCATATGGCAGCTTCAAAAAACGCACAATCCCCAGGGCATTGCCCACCCCGCCAAACCTGTGACGGATCCTGAGCCGAAACAAACAGATTACTCACTGAACAAAGTGCTTGACTGCGGCGTAATGCTGGAAATTGATGCTTCCGGTATGGGAGCATTTATACGAAAAACCGGGACCTTTAAAGAGACGGTGACTGCCGCCAAACTCATTGAACAACTGAAGGACAACGGCATTACTTATGGCCTGGTTGAATCGTCTGATGTGGAAAACTTCATCGCCTCCTCGGGATTCAGGATCAATTCATTCCGGGTCGCCCAGGGGACTGATCCGTTACCGGGCAAAGATGCCAGGGTCGAATTGTTTTTTGAAACAGATCATCTCAAAGCCGGGGGGATTGATGAAAATGGCCGCATTGATTTTAAAGACAGAGGTCCCATTCCCTGGATAAAAAAAGGAGGTCTGCTGGCAAAAAAATTTCCCTTGGCCAAAGCCAGTAAGGGCAAAAATATTTTTGGCCAGGTTCTTGACGTACCCGGGGTGTCAGACATAAACCTGGAATACGGCAAAGGCGTTGTGTGCTCTTCTGACGGTCTTGAACTCTATGCCCAAATCAGCGGCACCCCGATACTTGATCGGTTTAACAAAGTTCGGGTAAACCCTGTTTTTACAGTACCCAATGATGTAAACTTTGAAACCGGACACATTGACTATGATGGAGAGATCGTCATCAAGGGGACACTCAAAGCCGGATTCAAAGCCATGGGCCATGTGATCCGCGCCGGTGCGGTGGACGGAGGAGCAATCCGGGCCGCAGGCGATGTTACGGTACTCAACGGGATGATCGGCGGCACTGTATATGCCCGGGGTCATGTCAGCATAAAATTTGTGCGCAGCGCCACCATATACTGCCTGGGCAACCTCACCGTGGATAAAGAGATCCTGGACAGCCGGATCGTCACCTCCGGTGCGGTCATCATTAAAAACGGAAAAATCATCGCGTCCGATATAACCAGCAATAAAGGGCTGTTTGCCCAGCACCTGGGTACTGAAAAATCCGTGCCCAATACAGTGACCTTTGGTGTGGATACCTTCACTGACCGGGAGCTGAAAGATATCCAGGACCGAATTGAACAGACAATGAAGGAGCACAAACGCATCCATGAGAAGCTCAATTCCCTGTCCAAAGAAATTTTCCGTAATACAATAAATACCTTGGGGCTGGTTCACAATATTGACAGGACAAAGCAGGAAAACGACGTATTGTCAAAAAATCAGGGGGATACAACCGCACCCGGACTTAAATCCCAGATACAGGTAAACAACCGGCTGATGATTCGTTTAGACAGAGTGCTGAACCAGATGATCGACCGTATTGAAAAGAAAAAAAGCCGCAGAAGAAAATTTAAGGTTGAATTGACTCAGCTGGAAAGCACCCTTGAAAAGCTGAGAAGCGAAAAAAGTAATTTTATCCGATGGCAGCAACGCAATCCGGGGATGCCCCAAGCGGTTGTGACCGGCCAGGTCATGCCGGGAACCATGATACATGGTCCGGATGTATCACGGGAAATCACTAAAATCAGAAAAAATGTAAAAATCTTTCAAACGCTTGAGCCCAAAGACGGTGACACGGCATTGGAAATAGAGATTGTTGACACTATTAAATGAGAATAAAGTACAGGCGTTCCGGGACAGGTTATACGCCAATGATATGCCGGAGATCATGCGGCATGGGGGGCAGGGCCTGAGGCCTGTGAAACAATACCTCGAAGACGAACATGGTTATCCCCTTGTTCCCATCAAAAGAATTACCCTTTTTTTCCTTGAAGAGATTGGAAACGTTCCATTTGTGCTGCCTGGCCAGTATATTGAGGCACTTTATAAACTGTTTAAGATACTGACCCAGGACCTGCCGGCGGTCTCATTTGATATCGGGGTCAGCATTTTCCAGGAAGGTATCCAGGAGGCGGATAATAAAACCATCATTGAGCTGCTCACCGCCAATGTGATCATGACCTATTTTAACTGGGTAAAATCCAATCTGGGAAATCAGGATAACAGCCTGATAAACCCTGATATGCCATCCATTATTAAACAAAGTACGGCGGGCAGGGATTATAAGCACCTTGTATCAAACACCCTGAAAAGGCTTATTTTCAGTCTGTCCCAGGAGAGGGCATGGTTTGAATATATCGACGAGATTAGTGACGCAGATCTGATCTGCCGGCTGGCCGGTGACAGACTGCCACGCATAGAAAAAACAACCCTGGGCGCCATTACCAGTAAATCCAGGCAGGAGATCGCCGGCTACAACGATGTGTTAACCAAACTGCTTTATACCCGTGCCCGGACCGTCACCTGTCAAAAAAACAAAAAAGAGTACCTTAAGTCCATGAAAAAGCTGGATACAGCCATCTATGGGATATTAAAAAAAATAGACCGGTTCCTGGCAATGGCCGGCAGGTTCAGTCAAATTCTGGACATTTCTTCAAGATTGATCATTGGCGATACATTTTCCAAACTCAGGAAAAATATGCTGTGGCTGTTTTTCGATGTATGGCCCAAGGCGATTGAACAAAGGGATATGCCGCACCAGACAGCGGTTTCTGCCCTGCGGTACAGGATGAATATCCTGTTCAGTCTGCCCCACATTACACGGTTTTGCCGGGAATTTGCTCAGAATCCAGCATTCCATCCCCCGGTGAATGATCTTTTCCAACTGTTGTTCAAGGCACTTGTAGGCAAAATTAATCAGGTGTCCATGGAAGAGAGCCACAGCAGTGCCGCCCTGGAACGGGTAGAAAGGGCCTTGTTTGAAATCCGGCGGGCCATTGAAAACCTTGGGGTGGATGAATCCCAACTTACGGAGGAAAAAAAAGAGGTACAAATTGCCTATACCGAATTAATCTCTAAAATTGATTTTCAATCCTTAGAGGCGGTTTTGAATCTTTGTGATATGGTTTGTGAAATAACCCATGACACGGACCGGGAAATTCTGATCAGCATACGGGCCGCACTTATGAAAAAAAGCTTTGCCAGTCTTGAAGACTATGCTGATAAAAAGATCCCGTCCAAAGACACCATTCACGAAATCAGTAGACGGCTCCAGACATTTGCCGTCCATTTCCGGCCCCAAAAAGAATTTTACCGGATATTTTTTAAGACCTATGTCATTTCCAACCCCAGGCCCAATGCCCCCCATTTCACACGGTTTCTTGTGGGCAACAAGCCCTTTGCCCAGGCCATGCTTATGTGCTTTTCAGAGGATAAAGCCATGAAAGACCTTTTACCGGAATCCTATATAAAAAAAGCAAACCGATTAAATCTGCCACAGATGCGCCGGAACTATAATTGAAAAGGCAAAGGCTTTGTTCCCAGTGGACCTGGCCTTGTTTATACCTGATGGAACCTGATGTTTATTCTGAAAATAATTTTTGTGTGGACGCCAAGGCCTGGGGGAAAAAAGCAATGGCCTTTGCCGTCAGAGCACACAACCATCTTTGGGGCAAAAACAATGAAGCCCCTTTAGCCTTCCTCCATCTGAAGGGATTACATCTTAACTTCATAAGTAAGATGTATCTTGGGTGGAATAAATTTGGTCACCACCGGCCATGTGACGGGTGGGGTCTTTCGGGCAAAGGCTCTTTTTTTATTCCTCCCGGTATCGTCTTTCCCTACATTTTGGAAAAAAAAGTGACCGGTATTTTTATTATGTCCATGGAAAGCCCGGATGCGGAATCGATAATCCCGGGCAGTTTTAAAGGCCCCTTGGTTTTAGGCTCTGGTAATTGTAACACCAGAGAAGCGGCCGGCATCCTGGAAGGTCTTAAAATATTCCAGGAGAACCCGGACATGTTCAGTGATGTTTCCTGTAAGACAGCGTTAGAGCCTGTTTGATAATTGATGAATCGGCTGCAATCCCATAAAAATGGCTCCAATTCCCCCAAATTTTATGTTAATAGTCCGGCGATTAACATAAAATTTGTGAAAAAAAATTACTTTTATCAGTCTAATAAAATCTGATATTCTTTCTTATTTTGATTTCATGTTTTAACCATATATTATTAGGAGGTTTTTAAGTGGAACAAGACAATCTTATTCGATTTGCATCCCGAATGGATTACCTCCCCCCTTATCTTTTCGGTATGATCAATAAAATGAAGATGGATAAACGGCGCAATGGGGATGATGTCATTGACCTTGGCATGGGAAATCCGATGGACCCCACACCTGATGCGGTTATTGAAAAATTGGTAAACGTTGCCCAGGATCCAAAGTCCCACAGATATCCGGAAAGTTCAGGACTTCCCAATTTAAAAAAAGAGGTTGCCAAATATTATGACCGCCATTACAACATTGCCCTGGATGCGGACAAAGAAACATACTTTACCATTGGCTCCAAAGAAGGCATTTCTCATTTGTGCCTGGCCATCATGGGCCCGGGAGACTGCGTTCTGGTTCCGGCTCCGGCATTTCCCATCCATATTTATGCATCGGTGATCGCTGGTGCAAATGTCATGAGGATTCCCCTGGAACCTGAAAATGGCTTTCTGGACAGGATTATTAAAGTGTGTGAAGCCTGTTATCCCAGTCCAAAGGTTCTGATGCTCAATTATCCCCACAACCCCACCGGCGTTGTGACGGATAAGGCTTTTTTCCAAGAGATTGTAACGCTTGCAAAACGGTT
>PDTI01000025.1 GCA_002747145.1 Desulfobacter postgatei | reverse complement strand
ATCAAGGAAAAATGGTGATATTCAGACAGGTTTTATTTTCAGGATGGGGTATTTCTCTTCTTTGCCTTTTGGGGGGACTGTTCGGATGCTCATCTGACCAGCCTTCAAAGGCGATCCCATCGGCTCCCCCTTCCAATGAAGGGCTTGCGCCCCTGGTGTATCAAAAGTTACCTGACAAAATCCGGTGGCGCACCAATAATACAGACTCGGTCTTTGCCTCGGACAATGCTGAAAAAGGCGGGGTACTCCGGGGGGCCATCGCGAATTTTCCCATGACCTTCAGGGTGGTGGGACCGGATTCCAACGGCGCTTTCAGAAGTGCAATTCTGGACAACCAGCTCTCTTTGATCAATCTGCATCCTTTCTCCCGGCGTATTATCCCCGAGCTTGCCACCCACTGGGCTTATGGCCCTGATAAAAAGACCATGTATTTCAAGCTGGACCCTGATGCCCGGTGGTCAAACGGGGTGCCGGTAACCGCCAGGGACTACGTGTATACCCTTACATTCATGCGGTCCGAACATATTGTGGCGCCCTGGTATAATGATTACTACACCCGGGAGATTGAATCTGTTACTGCGTTTGACGATTATACCATTGGGGTAAAAAGCACCAAGGCCGTGCCTGACCTTTATCTGAAACTGAGCATCAGTCCCACGCCTGAACATTTTTTTAAAACCTTGGCAGATGATTTTGTATCCCGGTTCAACTGGGCCGTTGTACCCAATACCGGAGCTTATCAGATCAGTGATTTTAAAAAAGGGCGGTTTATCCGGTTTTCCCGGAAAAAACAGTGGTGGGCAAAGGAGCGGCGGTATTTAAAAAACCGGTTTAACGTGGATTCGGTGATTTTTACGGTAATCCGTGATGTTAACATGCAGTGGGAATATTTTAAGAAAGGCCGGCTGGATACATTTGGTATGGTGCTGCCCAAATTCTGGCATCAGAAATCCAACACCCCGGTTATTCATAACGGATATGTGGAACGGATCTGGTTTTTCAATGATCTGGAACAGCCGTCCAGGGGGCTGTGGCTGAACCTGGACCGGCCCATATTCAAGGATATTAAAGTCCGCCAGGCCTTTGCCCATGCCATGAACATGGATAAGGTGATCCATCAGGTTTTAAGGGGGGATTATTTCCGTTTGCCCCAGGCCTTTTACGGATATGGAGAATATACGGATTACACGATTAAACCCCGTGGATACGATATTTCAAGGGTTGAATTACTGATGAACCAGGCGGGCTGGCACAGAGGGCCGGACGGCATCTGGCAAAAAGGAAATATGCGGTTTTCCGTTACTGTGACCTATTACATGGAAGCGCATATGCCACGCCTTGTGGTCTTGAAGGAAGACGCGCTTAAGGCCGGGATCGACCTGAAACTGGAGCGCCTTGATCCCACGGCCATGTTTAAGAAAACCCTGGAGAAAAAACACGATGTGGCCTGGATGGGCTGGAGTACCAGCATGCGGCCCTCCTTTTGGCAGGGATGGCACTCGGACAACGCGCATAAACCCCAGACCAATAACATAACCAACACGGATGATCCTGAACTGGACAAGCTCATTGATCAGTACCGGGACAGTCTGGATGAGCAGGAACGCATCAACTTATCAAAAACGATCCAAAAGAAGATACATGATACCTGTGCCTATGTACCCTCCTATATGGTGCCCTATGTCCGGCTGGCCTACTGGCGATGGATGCGGTTGCCAAAATGTCACGGCACCCCTGTGTCCAATGGTTTGTTTGATCCTTTTGCATCGACTACGGGCGGGCTTTTCTGGATTGATGATCATATTCGGAAACAGACCCTTACCGCCATGAAAGCGAAACAGAAGTTGGCGGCGGTCACCATCATTGATGATAAATATAGAAGAGAGATCCCATCGAAATGAATCAAACAAATCACCCACCGCTTCTAACCGTGAAGCACCTTGGGGTTGCATTTCAGACTGGCCAGGGACAGGTCCTTGCCGTGGATGATGTCAGTTTTGACCTCAAATCCGGCCAGATACTGGGTATTGTCGGGGAATCCGGGTGTGGCAAAAGTGTGACCGCCTTGGGTATAATGCGGCTTTTGCCAAAGCCTGTGTCAACAATCAAAGATGGTGAAATCCTGTTTAACGGAAGAAATCTGCTTGACCTTCCCATGGACGCCATGCGCAAAATCCGGGGCAAAAAAATATCCATGATTTTCCAGGAGCCCATGACCGCATTGAACCCGGTTCATACCATAGCCCGTCAGCTTGCAGAAATTTACTCCCTGCATTTCCCGGACATGGGAACAAAAGACAAACATACAGCGTCGTCGCAGATGCTTGAAAAGGTGGGGATTTCCGATGCCCGGCAGGTCATGAAAAAGTATCCCCATCAATTGTCCGGCGGGATGCGCCAGCGGGTAATGATCGGCATGGCACTGGCCTGTGAACCGGATATTCTCATTGCCGATGAGCCCACCACAGCATTGGATGTAACCGTACAGGCTCAGATTATGGACCTTATTTTTCAATTCCGGAATACAACAGGGATGACTGTGATTTTAATTACTCATGATCTTGGACTGATCGCAGAAAACTGTGACAGGGTCATTGTCATGTATGCCGGTACCGTGGCTGAGAGCGCTTCCGTGACAACCCTGTTTCGGCACCCCTTTCACCCTTACACCAAAGGACTGTTACAATCCATGCCTTCCCTGGCGCACACAGCGAAAAAACCGCTGCCCACCATCCCCGGGAATGTGCCTGCGTTGTCTGAAATGCCGGCCGGATGTCGATTTGCCAAACGCTGCAAACGTGCATTGACACAGTGCGAAAACCACCGCCCCCGGCTGACGCCTGTCTCTTCCAGCCATTTTGCCGCATGCCATTTGGTTCGTGGTGGCGAAAAAAAATTAGATTTTAATAAATAATCCTTGATTTTTAAGCAAAAGCTAATAATATACAGGCAAAGCTGCGAATTGCAGGGCTTTGAAAGTTTCGTTCTAAGGGCTGGACCCCATTTTCGGCGTTGCAGAACCTGAGTTTGAAACTAAATTTATTCATTACAAGTAAGGAGAGAGTCGCAATGGCAAATGGGATCGTAAAGTGGTTTAATGATGCAAAAGGATACGGATTTATAGAACAGGAGGAGGGACCTGACGTATTCGTGCATCATACCGGCATCAATGCAACAGGCTTTAAATCTCTTAATGAGGGTGACCGGGTCACTTTTGATGTGGAGGATGGACAAAAAGGACCTGCAGCGGTCAACGTAACTGTCCAGTAAGTCTATTTTCAAAGGGTTTTTGAACAATGGTTCCGTTCATAAACCCTTTTTTGGTGCCCATATTTTCTGCCTTTTCTCTAAGAGCCTGTTTGGTAATTGATGAATCGGCTGCAGTTCCATGAAAATGAGAACCAATTTTCATGAGATTTCACTTCGCCAAAGGACACATATAACCAATATGCGTCCATTGGCGTGCCTTGATGGTGACTTAAAATCCGGCGTATCTGTGGCAGATTTAATTCTGATCATGGGCCTTAAGCCTATGGGTCTTATTTTTTTCTGTTGCCACAATCCGTGTTCCCATATTTAGAAAACTCTGATAGACCGATTCTGGATATCCAGAATCTGAAAAAATATTTTCCAGTCACCTCGGGTGTTTTCCTGCGCCACACCGGTAATGTCCATGCAGTGGATGATGTCAGTTTTTCAGTTTTCAACGGGGAAACCCTGGGTATCGTGGGAGAATCCGGATGTGGAAAAACCACGTTGGGCCGGTGTATCATGGGGTTGTATCCCTTGACCCAGGGCCGCATTCTTCTAGATGGAAAACCATTGTCTGCCATGACCCGGAAAAAACGTAAAGCGTTTTCAACCCGGGCCCAGATGATTTTTCAAGACCCTTTTGAATCCTTAAACCCCAGACAGACCGTGCGTCAGATTCTGGAAGAAAAGTTTCGCATTCATGGGGTGTCACAACAGGAAACGGTCACACAGATCAAGTTATTACTAGATCAGGTGGGTCTTGATTCCGGGGATTTGACCAAATATCCCCATGAGTTTTCAGGGGGACAGCGCCAGCGCATCGGTATTGCCCGGGCCATCAGCATGACCCCGCAGATCGTGATCTGCGATGAACCGGTTTCTGCCCTGGATGTTTCGGTTCAGTCAAAGATTTTGAATTTGTTACTGGATTTGCAGTCTGAAATGGGCCTGACATACCTGTTTATTTCCCATGATCTGTCCGTGGTCCGCCATATGTCCGACCGTATCATTGTCATGTACCTGGGCCGTATCATGGAAATTGCCGATGCCCAAAACATATATAAACATCCGGGCCATCCTTATACAAAAGCATTGCTGGAGGCTGTCCCCGTAGCAGATCCAGACCATATTTCAAACAGAATCCCGCTTAAAGGTGAGATTCCTTCAGCCCAACATCCGCCGCCGGGGTGCAGATTTTCTTCCCGCTGTCCTGTGGCTCAATCCCTGTGTTTTGAAAAGGTACCAACCCTTTCTGCCTGCGATCATGATGACCCTGGGCATCTGACGGCCTGTCATTTTCCCTTGTCCGGTTAACCTGTCAGTTCTGATTGCCCCAATCAGGCGTATAGGCAAGGGTTGCCAAAAAATAGGCTTAATGCTAAAAGTTTCCAAAATTTAAACTGAATTATTAAGTAAAAGGAAAACTGCCAAACTAAATTAAGGCCTATGGCAGTGAGTTACAATTGGAATATAAAATGAGCAGCATTGCAACGAATTGGTATGGCATAAAAGGGGACAATGGATTTCCAAGGGCGGGGTACAGCCGCTTGTTTTTGGACCCTTTATTGCTTATGGCAGCAGGTATTGCAATTCTCATTGGATCCGGGTGTACGGACCCCAAAAAAGATCAAGGAAAAGCATATATCATCAAAGCGGGTACCGTGGAAATCAGCCCGGTGGATTTTGCCCGGGAATTGGAGGTCAAACAGGCCAACTACCCCTATGATATAAAAGACAGGCCCAGTGAATACAATGCCATGGTTCTGGATCTTGTTTCCGATCTGTGTGATGAGGCTGTGCTTCTGGCTGCAGCTTCGGCCAGGGGGATTGACGTCAGTGACAAAACCCTTGAGGCTGCCGTTGCCGATTTTAAGAAAGACTATCCCGAAGACAGCTTTGAACAGATACTTCTTGAAAGGGCCGTACCATATCCTGTTTGGAAAAAACGGTTTAAAAAGGATCTGGTCATCCAGAAATTAATTATGCAGGATCTGGTTGCGTCCCAGGAAATTCATCCCAGGGACATGATTGCCTTTTATGACCGCTTTGCCGGGCAGGCCAAAGCCCTGGACAATGAGAATTTAAAAATGATGGATGAAAAAGATTTGGTGTACAACCTGCGGATAGAAAAAAGCCAGAAAGTGTTTGGAGAATGGTTGCAGGGCTTACAGGCCCGTTATCCTGTGCATATTGGCAAGCCAGCATTAAGGACCTTTTTAATAACCGCTGAAACGCAATGATCAAGTGATAGGCAGGGCCGCAAGCCCACAACAAACGAGGTGGATGTATGAAAAAAAAACGAAACATAAGGTTAAGGCCCATGGGCCTGATGATTTTTATGCTAGGGGTTTTCTGGACGGTAACTTGCTTTGCCCAAGAGGTGGTTGACCGGATTGTTGCCATTGTAAATGATGATATTGTTACCCTGTCTCAGCTTGACATGGCTGCAGCCCCATACCGGAAAAATATTGAGACATCCCAGGAGTCTTCGGCCCGGAAAAAAGAGTTGATGGCGCAAATGTACGCCCAGTTGCTTAATCAACTGGTGGAGGGCCGCCTGGTGGTTCAGGAAGCCAGACGAATGGGCATCACCGTGGAGAACACGGATGTGGACAATGCCCTAGAAAATTTTAAAAAAGAGCACAATCTTGACCAGGAAAGACTGAAATTCGTCCTGGCTGAACAAGGCATAACCCTTGGGCAATACCGTGAAAGAATTCGGGAGCAGATTCTCGAGAGCATGACTGTTTCAAGGGCCGTTCGTTCCAAGATCGTTGTTACGGATGAGGAGATAACGGCCTATTACGACACCCATTATCAGGAATTTAAGGGTAAGAAGACATATCATTTGAAAAATATAATTGTAAAGGATGCAACGGATCTTTCCACGGTTCAGGCAAAACTGGCCAACAAGGTGGCGTTTGAACAAGTTGCCAAAGATTATTCCATCGGCTCCAATGCGTCCTCCGGTGGAGAGCTTGGTGAGTTCGACATATCAAGCTTCAGTGAGGAAATTAAAGCGGCGCTTCATGGGGTTGGCAAGGGGCAATACACCAAGCCCGTTGATATGGGGACTTCGTTCCAGATCCTTTATGTGGCGGATATCATTTCCCAGGCACAGGGATCTGTCCAGAAAGAGGTGGAAAAAAAGATCCAGGATATTCTGTACCGGGAGCATGGGCAGGCCCAGTTCAAAAAGTGGATGGAAAATCTGAAAAACAGCGCACACATTGAGATCATGCTTTAAATCCTTTCAATGCTGTTTGCCTAAAGGACATTTATCCATGCAAAAAGAACAGATTTTGATACTTGAGAACAGCATCACAAGATTGCTGCGCCGGGGGGCCAACAGGCAATTGCTCAATATCATAAAAAAAACCCACATGGCAGATCTGTCCATTGTTTTTGAAAATCTGACCCCACTGAATCAGGAAAAGCTGTTCAATCTGCTGGACAATCCCGAAGATATCGCGCTGCTGTTTTCACATCTGCCTGAAAATACCTTTGTTGAATTTGTCAAAAACGTTGATTTTGATAAGTTGGTGACTGTTTTTGACAATATGCCCTCGGATGATGCTGCCGAATTGCTCGGGTGTCTGGATGAGGAACTGTCCGACAAGATTCTGTCCAAAATGAAAAAGGAGGAATCGGACAATGTCGAACAGATCATGAGCTATGACGAAGATACTGCCGGCAGCCTCATGGTCAAAGATTACGTGGCCCTGGAAGAAGACGTCAAGGCAAAAGAAGTGATCGAAGCTCTGCAGAACAAGTATCTTGATGTTGAGATGCCTTTTTACATCTATGTGATAGATAATTACGGCAAGCTTGTGGGGGTCAGTTCCCTTCGCCAGTTGGTGGTGGAATCTCCTGATAAGCCCCTTAAATCGTTTATGGCAAAGGATATTGTATCGGTGAAGCCTTACACGGACAGGGAAGTGGTGGCCCGTCTGGTTTCCCGGTATGATTTTCTGGCCATACCGGTTGTGGATGATGACAACAGGATTATCGGTATTGTTACCGTGGATGACGTCATTGACATCCTGCATGAGACCGCTACCGAAGATATGTTGAAAATGGCTGGTGTGGGGGATGATTATGTTGAGACCCAATCTGTTCTTAAAGGCACCCGGATCCGTTTGCCCTGGCTGTTTGCCAGCTGCATTGGCGGAATTGCCAACTTCTTTATCATCGGCCGGTTTGAGTCCACTCTGGCCCAGTTGACAGGACTTGCGGCGTTTATACCCATTATCATGGGCATGGGGGGCAACATCGGTACCCAGAGTGCCACCATCGTGGTCCGGGGGATTGCCACGGGCCGGGTGAATATCCGGGATTTTGTCAAGGTCATCTCCAGGGAACTTGGGGTTGGATTTATTTTGGGTATCACCTATGGCTGTTTGATTGCGGCAGTGGCCAAGTTGAGTTTCATGGCTGAATCCTTTTCCTGGGCATTGTCCCTGGTTGTTGGATGTTCAATTTTGTCTTCCATGACCGTGGCTGCTTTTGTGGGAACATCGGTGCCCATGATTTTCCAGCGGATCAATATTGATCCGGCCGTGGCCACAGGTCCTTTTGTCACCACCACCATGGACCTTATCAGCGTTTACTGCTACTTCACAATTACAAGACTGCTCCTTGGCTTTTGATAACAATATGGGCGATTTCAGCACAGATGCCATACTGCTTCGCAAAATTGAATATGGGGATCATGACCTGATCATCACCTTTCTGACCCAGGACAAAGGAAAGATCAGTGTGATGGCAAAAAACGCAAAAAAAAGCGTGCGCAGGTTTTCAGGTGCCATGGATCTGTTTTCGGTCAATCATATCCAGTGCGCCTTTCCCAGAAAAAACAAGGATGCCATGATCAATTTGTGCCAGACGGTCCTTGAAAAGGGGTTCTCCCATATCCGGTATGATGTGGTCAATACGGCCTATGCGTCCTACTGGACGGAAATCGTCACCCAGTGGCTGGAAGAGGGAAAGGCCCAGCCCGATATTTTTAAACTGCTTTACACGACCCTTGAAATGGTGGATGATGGGGCCATTCCCACCCAAGTGATCAGCCTGCTGTTTCAGATCCGTTTTATGCGGTTGTCTGGATTTTCTCCGGGACTTGATCCGTGTGAAGCCTGTGGTGCCCGTTTAGAGGATGTTGATTCGGCAAGGCTCTGGTTTGATTTCAAAGCGGGGCAGGTTGTCTGTCCAAGGTGCAAAGGCCGTATTCACCGGATACAGGAGCCGGCCGGATCGTTCGGTGCCGGCGCCCGGGGGTGCTGGGTGTCCAAAGGAACCTTGAAGCAGTTGTCCTGGATCAATACCGTGGAGATGAAGCGGGCAGGACGGATCAAGTTTTCTCCCGCTGCCATCCAGGAGGGTGAAACCCTGCTTGAGTCCTTTATTCCCTTTCATATCGGGCGATATTTCAATAGCTTGAAATTTTTACACACCATGAGATCTGAAAAATATGAATCTTGCACCTTTACTTGAAAAAAAACAGGTACACGTTTGTGTACCCTGCCGCATTGATTTTGGCGGTACCCTGGATATTTCCACATTTTATCTGCCCCTGGCACATCTTAAGCCGGCCACCCTGAACCTGGCCCTTGACATGCGAACCCATGTCTATCTGTCGCCCGGACAACCAGGACGGATTAAAATTTCTTCCAGGGGGTTTGACACCATTGACCGCAGCCGGGATGACAGAGGATGGGATAGTCCCATGGGGTTGATGTTTGCCGTTTTTCAGTATTTTAATGCCCATGGGGTGCACCTTCACATTGAATCCCAATCCCCTGTTCGAAGTGCCCTTGGCGGGTCATCCTGTGCGGCCGTGGCCATTATTGCCGCTGTTTATACGGCCTTGGAAAAACAGATCAATCCCGAACATATTACCTGGTTGGCCCATTATCTGGAAGGGGCTGTGGCAGGTGTGTTGTGCGGGGTCCAGGACCAGGCCGCTGCAGCGTTTGGCGGGGTGAACCTGTGGGAGTGGAGATTTGGACACAAAGGCCCTGGGTTTGAGCGCTGTCCGGTATTTGATTCATATGACAAAATGGAAAAACTGACCCCCCATTTTCTTGTGGCCTATGGCGGTGTTCCCCATGAGTCCAGTGAGGTGAATTCCCGGTGGGTGAATGAGTTTAAATCCGGCCGGGCCTATGATGCATTTGAACAGATCAGCGGTCTTACACGGCAGTTCACCACTGCTTTGGCAGCATTTTCCTTTAAAAAGGCCGGACAGTTGATGAACCAGGAAACAGCCCTTCGTTGTGAGATGACCCCGGATGTGCTGGATAATACCGGCATAATGTTGTGGGAAGCTGCAAAGGCGCAAGGCTGCGGGGCCAGATTCACCGGGGCCGGTGGCGGTGGGTGTTTGTGGGCCATTGGGGAAAAAGCGGAAATTGACAAGTTGAACACACAGTGGCGCAAAATTCTTGATCCCATTGATGGGGCAATGGTACTGGATACGGCCATAGATCCCAACGGAATTTTGATACATTAATATAAGGAGATAGGATATGGCAGGATATGATCCCGAACAGGATAAGAAAATAGCGGAATGGAAAAATGAGGAAACCGGATTGATCATCTCCATTATGCAATATGGCAAAGGCGAACCTAAACTTCAGGTGGGGCCCAGAATTTTAAAGAAAAAAGATGGCTCGGACCGGGCGCCCATGAAGGCGGGGCGACTTTCCGTGGAAGATGTCATGTGGTTGTATGACATCATTGATGAGGTAAAAGATGAGCTATCCGGCAGGGTCGGACCTGAATAGTTCCGCCATTATTCCGCCGTCAGGGCAAAGAAAATCAGGGTGCGTGGGGAAGGCTGCATTGATGGTCAGCGCGGACCCGGACATGGCGCTGATCCGCCAGGGGGAGGGCAAGTGGCAAACCCGCGCTTTTTTCAACAGCAGTCTGCTGGTCAAGGAAGATGAACCTTTGGGGATGAGTGTAACAGGTCCCTATATCGGGGCGCCCTATGGGGTGATGCTGCTGGAGTCGCTGATTGCAAAGGGGGCATGTGCCGTGATTGTCCTTGGCTGGTGTGGCAGCCTTTGTTCGGATCTTTCTGTGGGGGATCTGGTGGTGGCGAAAACCGCCTTGGCCGATGAGGGCACATCCCGGCATTATATGGATCTGCGTGGTGATCTGCCAATGGTCAATGCCGATACCACGTTGACCGCCATGCTTGGGGATGCCCTTGGGACGGCTGGGCTTGATGCCCATGCCAACACCACCATCTGGACCACGGATGCCATTTACAGAGAAACTCCCGAAAAGGTGGCCTGGTACAAGGATAAAGGGGCCTGTGCCGTGGAGATGGAGTGTTCGGCCCTGTTTGCGGCAGCCGCTTTCAGGAAGATCGCCATAGCTGCGTTACTTGTGGTGTCCGACAGCCTTGCCCGGGCGGACGGCGCCTGGGAACCGGGCTTTGACAAAAAAAGGTTTAAAGCCATGCGTAAACAGGCCTGTGGCGTTGTCATGGAACTTACGGGGAAACTTGCCAATGGATTTTGACAGATGTCAAATTGAGGCGCAAACCTTGCGCCGGCAACTGACAGAACACAGTTACCGCTATCATGTGCTGGATGACCCCATCATTGATGACCAGACCTATGACATGATGCTGCGGCAGCTCATTGACATTGAAACCCGTTTTCCTGAACTTGTCACGGACGATTCCCCCACCCGGCGCATCGGAGCCCCGCCCCTGACCACGTTTGATACGGCCCCCCATTCGGTTCCCATGCTCAGTCTCGACAATGCCTTTAATGATCAACAGATCCTGGATTTTCATGCCCGGTGTCTGAAAACGTCCCAGGCCCATACCCTGACCTATACGGCAGAGCCCAAGCTGGACGGCGTGGCTGTGGAATTGACCTATGAAAACGGGGTGCTGGTTCTGGCCACCACCCGGGGGGACGGCTACACCGGCGAGGTGATCACGGAAAATATCAGGACCATCCCATCCGTTCCCCTGCGCCTGATGGACAATAAAACAGCGGTACCTGATTTCATTGAAGTGCGCGGTGAGGTGATCATCCAGCATACCGATTTTGAAATGCTCAACCAGAACCGTATGAATCAAGGCGAGCCGGTGTTTGCCAATCCCCGCAATGCCGCGGCAGGTTCCCTGCGCCAGCTGGACTCAAAAATAACAGCCCAGCGCCCTTTGACCATATTTGTGTATGGGGTGGGTGTGGTGCGCGAAGTTTTTTTCCCTACCCAGGCATCAATGCTTGAATGCCTTTCTGATCTTGGATTTCCAGTGAATCCCCATATCAAAAAAGGGATTTCAATACAGCAGGTGCTGGAAACGTTTAACTCTCTGGAAAGCCTTCGTTCTGAACTGCCCTATGACATCGACGGCATGGTGATCAAGGTGGATGATATGTTAATCCAGCAGGCCTTGGGCGAAAAAATTAAAAGTCCCAGGTGGGCCATTGCATATAAATTTCCAGCCATGGAAAAGACCAGCAGGATACTGGACATCACGGTTCAGGTGGGCCGCACCGGAACCCTGACCCCTGTGGCGGAACTTGTGCCGGTGGAGATCGGCGGAGTCAGGGTTTCCAGGGCGACCCTGCACAATGCCGATGAGATTGAACGCAAAGATATCCGCATCAATGATACGGCATTGATCACCAGGGCAGGGGACGTGATCCCCAAGGTGGTGAAAATTATCCCTGAAACCCGGACCGGAGAAGAGCGGATATTTACCATGCCCGACACCTGTCCGGTATGCGGTTCAAGGGTTCGACGCCTTGACGGGGAAACTGCCGTCAAATGCGTGAATGCCGGGTGCAGCGCCCAGCTCAGGGAGCGTATCCGCCATTTTGTCTCCAAAAAAGCGTTTGACATGGACGGGCTTGGCAAAAAATTGGTTGAACAGTTGGTGGACAAAAAAATTGTCACCTCTTTTGCCGATCTTTTTCATCTGGACCAGAACACCCTGGCGGGGCTTTCGCGCATGGGCTTAAAATCCGCCCATAATATCATCGCTGCCATTGGGCAGGCCAAAACGGTTTCCTTTCCCCGGTTTATCTTTGCCCTGGGCATTGACCACACAGGCGAGCATGCGGCCCGGCTTTTGGCACAACAATTTGCGGATCTTGACGCGCTGATGGCCGCAGATCTCAAGACCATCAGTGCCATCCACGGGATGGGGGAGACCACAGCCAGGGCTGTAACCGGATTTTTTTCCATTGAAGAAAATATTAACGCGGTGAAAAATCTGCTTGATGCCGGTGTGTCCATTACCAATGATCTGTATGGTCAAGCCGGTGAAAAGGATAACGCCTTGAGTGGAAAAACCATTGTACTGACCGGCAGTTTTGAAACGCTTACAAGAAATCAGGTCAAAGCCAGGCTTCTGGCCTTGGGCGCCAAGGTGACCGGATCAGTATCAAAGAACACTGATATCGTTATTGCCGGCAGCAAGGCCGGTTCCAAACTCACCAAAGCCAGAACTCTTGATATTACGGTATGGGATGAAGACAGGCTCGTGAAAGTGATCAGAGGCGTGGGCTAAAAATTTTGGCCCTGCCACGACCCGGGATGCGCGCCAGCATATTCAACTGATATTTTTCAATGGGGTTAGCGCTTTTCTGGATGCTCAGTTGAAGGATAACGACTTTGTTCTTCTACAACTTCTTGGATATATGACTTATTTTCAATGGGGTAATCTTTGTAATATTCAATAGTCTTTACTTCTTTTTCCAAACGTTCACCCTCTTTCAAGGATTATACAATTGTACGATTCAGCAAAGCAGGCTCATAATGCGGATCTAATTCAATAGCGCTGTCAAACGATTTAAGTGCCAATTGAATTTTTCCAATGATAGTAAGCATAACAAATACCGAGATTGCCATAAGATTCAGGATTATTGGGCATTATTTTGATCGTATCGTTGAATTTAACAATTGCCGCATCCCAATTCCCAGACTCCATATATTGCATACCTTCTTCGAAAATCTGAACTCCTTTTAAATATACGTCTATATCCACACCCTCGGTCGTCTGTATCTGTTTTTCAAGTTTACGCATCATATCTTGTGCCTGATTAAACAAACGGGTGCCTGCTCTGCGATTTTTATTACTTGCCGAAATGCTTTTATCATTTCAGAAACGTTGAGTTGGTTCTTATAGGCCACACCCAAATTATAGTACGCTTCGACAAAATCAGGTACAAGTTGTGTGGCGTTTCTCAAAAAGTGAATTGCTTCATCATGCTTGCCCTCAACGGCTGCAATAACACCAAGTCCGTAGCAAACATGCCCATGGCGTCCGTGTTTTTTCTTTAATTTTTCAAGAATTTTCCGACCGTCATGCGAATCGCCACTGTCCATAAGTTCTATCGCATAATTGACCATATCTTCAACACTTGGCCGGGACGCCATTTGTTTTAATAAGGTTTGTTTTTTAAGCCTTTCATTACGTTTTTTTGCTTTTGAGCTTTTTTGATCTGTTTTTTTTGACGATTCTTTATTTTTTTTGCCATTATTCTGTGCCTATATTTTTTAAATACACGTTTCAATCAGTCATCAAACAAGGCATTGATAAAACGTTTTGCATCAAATTCCTGCAGATCGTCTATGGCCTCACCCACACCAATGTAGGCAATGGGCAGGGCCATGGCGGATGAGACGGCTGCCACAATCCCCCCCTTTGCCGTACCGTCCAGTTTGGAGACGCTTATCTGGGTAAGCCCCACGGCCTTGTGGAAAATCTCTGCCTGGGACAGGGCATTCTGTCCGGTGGTAGCGTCAATGACCATCATGACATCATGGGGAGCGCCCCGGTATTTTTTATCCACGGAGCGCTTGATTTTTTTTAACTCTTCCATGAGATTTTTCTGGGTGTGCAGCCTTCCTGCCGTGTCAATGAGCACCACATCAGCTCCCCTGGCCATGGCTGCTTCAACGGCATCGTAGGCAACTGCGGCAGGGTCCGCCCCTTCTTTGTGCCGGACAATGTCGGCACCGGCCCGCTGGGCCCATATTTCAACCTGTTCAATGGCTGCGGCCCTGAAGGTGTCTGCTGCGGCAATCAACACCTTTTTACCTGCGGCGTTATATTTCATGGCCAGCTTGCCAAGTGTGGTTGTTTTGCCGGTCCCATTGACGCCCACCATCATGATGACATAGGGCTTAGGCGTGGATAGGGCACACGGGGCGGGTTCATGAAAAAAAGTGAACAACTGCTCTTTGATCACCTGGCGAAGCTGATCCCCCGTGGACAGACCCCGGCTTTTTTTCTTGACCCGTTCCATGATCTCCATGGTGATCTCTATGCCCAGATCAGAGGTGACCAGACGTTCTTCAAGTTCATCAAACAGATTGTCATTTATGGCTTTGCCCGAGGAGAACAGTTCTGTGACGTCTGTATTCAACACAGTCCGGGTTTTGGCCAGACCGGATTTAAGTTTTGAGAGCAGCCCTGTGCCCTCTTTCATTTCGACCTCTTCTTGAACCGGTGCTCCAGTCTGGGCTGCGTCCTGTTCCGTATCCGGTTCCCGGGCTGTATCGAATTCCTGGATTGGATCCGCTTCAATGTCTGGTTCGGGAAAGACCGGCGTTTCCTGGACACCTTCCTTTGCTGCCTCAGATTCATCTGATTGTAAGGCCGGTTCCATATCTGGATTTAGGTCTGATTTTGACCCTGATTGCAAAGAAAATACCGGTGAAAACAGCTCTTCTTCGGGTCTATTTTTTTCTGAAACGGTTTGTGCCCCAGGGGAGCTCTTTTTAAAAAAGCTAAATGCCACCCTTGTATCTCCTCACTATATTTAATCTGCTAATTTTAAATCCTGGTTTGCCAATCGGGTAAAATCCGGGTTAATATGTACCAATTTGTACAATTTTTAGCAGACGCAATCAAGCCTTGGGTTTGTTAGATTTAATTAACTTTACTTTCTTTGCCCCACTGGTTAAAAGTAATTAACCATTACAAGCCGTTTAAACTTGGGAATATATTATGGCCGAACAACGCGATGATAAAACAAAGCAATTAGAAGCTCAAATAATTAAATTGAGATCCCAGAAAGACCACCTGCTCAAAGAACTGGATGCCGTGGAGGCCCAGTATGGAAATCTGGATAGCCTTTACAGAAGGTATTTTCCCGTTATTTTAGAGGAGTTTTCCCAGGATGGAACAACATTGGGCGATGCCTGCATCCAGCTGGCTGCGGCCATGCGGAAAAAAGCCTCCCCGGCCAAGATCGAATATATCTTTGGTCAGATTAAAACAGCCATGATCCATGAAGATATCGCCCCTGGTGCTGCAAAAAAAAAGAAAGGATTTTTTGCCACTTTTCGAAAAAATTCACCCGAAGACCAGATACTGGACAATCTTCGACAAAGTTACCAGGATGTGATCAATCATCTGAAATCCAACCTTGATAAAAAATATACCCGAAAATTGGAATCCATTACCTCAAATTTGATTAAGATAGAAGAAATACAACATTTTGAGGAGGTTCGGGAAACTATTTTTTCCCTTATTTTCAATTATATTTTTGAAACCACCCAGGAACGGGAAAAGGTCAATATTTTCATTCGAGACATTGTGGCAAGGATTTTTGAAATTGAAAAGGGGCTGGTCTCTTCCTATGAACACACAAGCTCTCTGCTTTCTTCAAATCAGGGATTGGAATCGATCTTAAATGATGAAATGGCCGAGATCAAAAATTCATTTGATGTGGCTGAAAGCTTAGATGATTTACGGGTAAAGATTTCCACGGGTCTGTCTTCCATTGAAAAGGCCTTGCAGAAAAAGCACAACGTGCATGAGGCGATCACCCGGCTGGCTGAGCAAAGCAAAAACTCTTTTACGTCTGGATTTGCCAAACTCAAGCAGGAGTTGAACGCTGCCACAAAATACTCCGAAGCCCTGGAGAGAAAACTCAACGAGGACCAGCTGACTGGTGCCAAAAACCGCCGGGCCTATGATAGGAAAATTGAAGAGGAGATGGACCGGTTTCTGCGATATAAAAATATTTTTTCCCTTTTGATCATTGATGTGGATAAGTTTAAAGATATTAATGATACCTATGGACACGCCATTGGTGACAGGTGCCTGCAGGAAATGATTAAACGAACCCAGCCTTTATTAAGAAAAAATGATATGCTTGCCCGGTATGGCGGTGAAGAGTTTGCCGTCATTATGCCGGAGACAGGTATAGAAGGTGCAATGAAGGTTGCCGAAAAAATCCGCCGGACCATAGAAAAGATTGAATTTCTGTATAAAGAGAAAAAGGTTCGGATTACGGTCAGTATTGGCGTTTCCTGCATCAAAGAAGGTGATAAGTTACCATCGGATTTATTTGGGCGGGCTGATATGGCTGTATATAAGGCAAAGGAAAATGGCCGAAATCAGGTGATGACACAGTAGATAGTGGGAGTAAGAATGGAAGATAATACCTTGGCGGACCCCTCTGTTGTGCAGGTGCAGGCTCTTCAAATTATGAATGAGGATAGTAGTGAAACCCTGGCACGAAGGCGGTTTTCTCCTGAAAAAATAGATATTTTCAATGCGTCTCATACCACTCTTGAGACATTGAATGAATACCGTTTTTTGAAAAATATTGAGGCGGAGCGTATGTTGCCTGGAATTATCAATAATCCCGTACAGCAGGTGATTACAGATGCCAGCCCCGATGAACATGCAAGGGCACAATTTTCAAAGCTGCGGTATCTTGGTGTGGTTTTTTCCGGCGGTCCTGCCCCGGGTGGGCACAATGTCATTGCAGGCCTTTTTGATGAGATGAAGCGGTTTAACAGTGCATCAAAGATGTTTGGGTTCATTCATGGGCCTGAGGGACTGCTTGAAAACCGGTACATTGAGATTACCGCAGAACTGGTGGACGCCCACCGCAACATGGGTGGTTTTGACATGATTAAAACCGGGCGGACCAAAATTGATTCCGGCAGCAAAATGGAATTGGCCCTGACGGTATGCAAGGGGTTGAACCTGGATGCACTGGTGATCATCGGCGGGGATGATTCCAATACCAACGCCGCCTTTCTGGCCCAGCATTTTAAGTCTTCAGGGATAAAAGTCATTGGTGTACCCAAAACCATTGACGGTGATATCCAGGTGAAAACAGAAGATGGTAAAGTGTTGTGCGCCACCTCCTTTGGATTTCATTCTGCGGCCCGGGCCTTTGCACAAAATATTTCCAATCTGGCCAATGACGGCAGCTCTGACATTAAATACTGGCATGTATGCAAGGTCATGGGCCGGGTGGCAAGCCATCTGACCCTGGAGACAGCGCTTCAAACCCATGTGAATATCGCTTTGATCGGTGAGGAGCTGGCAGACTATGTGGACCAGGAGCGTATCGCCAAAGCCCGGGAGCAGGGCGGTCAGATGGATTATAACGCCTATGGGATTACCCTGCGCCATCTGTCCCGGGTGATCTGTGACATTATTGTCCGGCGGGCGGCATTCGGCAAAAATTACGGGGTGATGATCATCCCCGAAGGTCTTCTGGAATTTATCAATGAAATTCAGGTATTTATTACAAAACTCAATAAAATCATTGCCGATTATAATAGAATCCATGACCTGGATTTCCACAGGACATTTCCCACCTTGAACGAAAAACTGGATTATCTGCGCCGGATCTCCCAGGGGATGATGGACAAGGGGCGGTTTCCCATATGGAATATCCGGGACGATGAGCTGTTCAACCAGCTGCCCGGATTTTTCAAGGAAGGGCTTCTGGTGGAAAGAGATCTTCACGGCAATTTCCAGTTCTCCCAGGTCAAAACCGAGAAGATCATTATGGACATGGTCAAAGAGTACCTGGACGTGCTTCGGGAGCAGGGACGCTACAAGGTGGGTATTCTTAGGGATGACTATGTTTCGCTCATGAATGGTGCAGGTATGGATCCGGACCTGTTTGCCCCGGCATTGTTTAAAAATCCCCAGGATAAATATGTGCTGGTCAAACCGGAGATTATCTCCCTTAAAACCCTGAAGCATGCCTTGGCCAGTGCGGGTATACTGGATACTGAAGAAGAAACCCCACAGATTTTTGTAAATATATTTAAAAAGTCCCAGGCTGAATTTAAAACCCAGACCCATTTTTATGGATATGATGGCCGGGGGAGCGATCCAACCTATTTTGACTGTTGTTATGCTTACAATTTAGGACTTACGGCCTTTCACCTCATTGCAGGCGGTGCCACAGGTCAGATGGCGGCCATTATCAACCTGGAAAAAGAGTTGGACCAGTGGCAGCCGGCCGGTATACCCATTGCCCGGCTCATGCGCCTTGAGGAGCGTAAAGGCCGCCTGGAGCTGGTCATGGAAAAAAGTATTGTTGATCTGGAATCCAATGCTTTTAAGGTGTTCAAGGCGGTAAGGGAAGACTGGGTGGCAGCCTGTGCATGTCCTGACCGGTTCAGAAATCCCGGAGCCATCGGGTTTTCCAAAGAGATGGAAGAGCACAGGCCTATAACACTTCGACTCAATGTTCTGCAATCCCAGGAAATGATCTGATGTGTCAAGGGGCCTTAGAGCGTGTTTGATAATTAGGGAATCGAAGCGAAATTCCATGAAAATGAGAACCAATTTTCACAAATTTTATGCCAACGGACACATATATCGAATATGCGTCCATTGGCGTGCCTTGATGGCGACTTAAAATCCGGCGCAGCTTTGGGAGCTTTAATTCTGATCATGGGCCGTAACAGCCGGACAACTCATATAAAATTGGGGGAATTGGGCCATTTTCATAGGATTGCAGCCGATTCATCAATGGTCAAACGGCGCTTTTATGTCGGGCGGGCTGGTATGTGCACAAGGGTTCCTGAGCCAGGTAATTTCCGGTGGCCTCGTATGCCCTGGCCCGGCACCCCCCACACACCTGCTTGTATTCGCACAGTCCGCATTTGGGGTCAAGATTGTTGAAATTCCGCAATTTGTTAAATACGTCTGAATTTTCCCACACATCCTTGAAATGATGGGTTTTGATGTCTCCGCAGGTGACGTCTAAAAAACCGCAGGTCTGGACCCTTCCCACATGGGAGATAAAGCAGAATCCGGTACCGGCAAGACAGCCCCTTGTGACCGCATCAAGCCCATGGGTTTTAAAACTGACTTTTCTGCCCTCAGCCTTGGCGCGCTGGCGCAAAATCCGGTAGTAGTGGGGGGCGCAGGTGGCTTTAAGCTGTAAAGATGTTTTGTCCCGCTGGTCGTAAAACCAGTTCAGGGTTTCTTCATACTCCTTTGCGTCAATGGCTGTATCCACAATGTATTTGCCCCGGCCTGTGGGGACCAGAAGGAAAATATGATGGGCAGCAGCGCCCAGGGATTCTGCCAGGGTCAGGATGGCAGAAATTTCATCCAGATTGGTTTTTGTGATAACGGTATTGATCTGAAAATCCAATCCAGCAGCCTTTGCGATTTTTATGCCGTTTATGGCTCTGTCAAAGGCTCCGTCAACGCCCCTGAACGCATCATGAGAGGCCGCAGTTGCCCCATCAAGACTGACCGAAATGCGTTTAATGCCGCTTTTCATCAGGCGTGTGACACTCTCTTCATCAAGCAGGGTACCGTTGGGGGCCATGACCATGCGAAGGCCGATTTTGTCACCATAAGCGGCAATATCAAAGATATCATCCCGGAGCAGCGGCTCACCACCGGTGAGAATGATAATGGGCTGGCCAACTTCTCTGATCTGGTCAAGGAGCGTGAAGGACTCTTGGGTGGTGAGCTCGTCTTTGTATACATGGTCTTGGGCAGCAGCCCGGCAATGCTTGCAGGTCAGGTTGCACCGGCGGGTTGTCTCCCAGGCCACAAGGCGCAGGATATCTTTTTTACCTCCGGCATGGGGGGCAGCATGTCCATGGGGGGGTGTTTTATGGGGATGTGCCATCAGTCATTCAACTCCCTTGCCACATCAATGGCTGAGTAGGTCATAATAATATCAGCCCCGGCCCGTTTAATGGATAACAGGGTTTCCATGATCATGGCTTTGCCGTCCACCCAACCCATCACTTCAGCCGCCTTGACGATGGCGTATTCACCGGATACGTTGTATGCGGCCACAGGCAGATCAATCTCTTCCCTTACCCTGTAGATGATATCCAGATAGGGCAGTGCCGGTTTTACCATGATGATGTCCGCACCTTCCTCAATGTCCATGGTGGCCTCCCGGACAGCTTCAAGGGCGTTAGCCGGATCCATCTGGTAGGTTTTGCGGTTTCCGAACCGGGGTGCGGATTCAGCAGCTTCCCTGAAGGGTCCATAAAAGGCGGATGCGTATTTCACGGCATAGGACATGATAGGCACATGGGAAAACCCCTCATCATCCAGGGTGCCTCTGATTTCAGCCACACGGCCGTCCATCATGTCGGAAGGGGCCACCATGTCAGCACCAGCCTGCACATGGGACAGCGCTGTTTTTGCAAGTAGATCCAGGGTGGAATCATTGTCAATGGTACCGTCGTCCATGACCATGCCGCAGTGGCCGTGATCCGTGTATTCACACAGGCAGACATCGGTGATGACGGTAAGGTCCGGGACCTGTTCTTTAACGGCAGTCACCGCTTTTTGAACAATACCGTCATGGGCATAGGCCTGGGTGGCAAGGCAGTCTTTCGTATCAGGAATTCCGAACAGCATGATGCCGGGAATGCCTGCATCTTTGGCTTGCTTTGCCATGGTGACAATGTGATCGCAGGAGAGCTGGAACTGTCCGGGCATCGAATTGATGGGCTTTTTAACGGATTTACCTTCAACCGCAAAAAGAGGAAGAACAAGATCGTCTCTGGAAAGTTTTGTTTCCCTGATCATCCGTCTGAAATTGTCCGTGGCACGCAACCGTCTGCCTCTGTATTGGGGAAACAGCATTATACGTTCTCCTTTTTGATCTCTTCATCCGTTAGATAACAGGCAGGATCAGAATCCCAGGGGTCATTGGCAACGGACTCGCCCCTGGCCCTGAAATTACCTGCACAGATATCCAGCCACCGGCATTGGCTGCATCTGCCCTTGACGTGTTTTTTCTTCTCTTTCATTTTCATCAGAAATTCGTTTTCTGGATCTGTCCAGATGGTGCTGAAGGGTCTGTCCTTAATGTTGCCAAAACTGATCTCCCGCCAAAACTGGTCGGGATGAACTTCACCATCCCAGGAGATGCAGCCGATGCCCCGACCCGAATTATTGCCTTCGTTCATCTCAAGCAGTTCAAGCACTTCGGCGGCCCGTTCGGGGTCTTCCTTGAGCAGTCGCTGGTACAGATAGGGACCGTCTGCATGGTTGTCCACAGTAAGGATCTCCTTGGCCTTGTTCCGGTCGTGAAGATCCTTTGTGCGGTCCATGATCAGATCAAGCACCTGGCGCGTCTCTTGGTGAGTTAAATCCTCCTTGGCAATTTCCTGGCCCCGGCCGGAGTACACCAGATGGTAGAAACAGGCCCTGGGGATCTTTTTTTCTTCCAGCAGATCAAAAATACCGTCGATCTCCTTTACGTTTCTTTTATTGATGGTAAACCGCAGCCCCACCTTAATGCCCACGTTCTGGCAGTTGTCAACGGCCTGCAATGCCTTTTTATAGGATCCGGGAATGCCCCTGAACTTGTCATGGGTGACTTCAAGTCCGTCCAGACTGATCCCCACATAGGAGAGCCCCACCTTTTTAAGCTGCTTGGCCTTTTCTTTAGTGATCAGGGTACCGTTGGTGGAGATGACGGCCCGCATGCCCTTGGATACGGCATACTGGGCATATTCCACAAGGCGTGGATGCATCAGCGGCTCCCCGCCGGAAAACAGCAGTACCGGTACCCCAAATTGAGCCAGGTCATCCATCATGGCAAGGCTTTGTTCATGGGTCAGCTCATTGTCATAGGCAATATTTTCAGACCGGGCATAGCAGTGAACACACTTCAGGTTGCACCGCCGGGTCATATTCCAGACCACCACCGGCTTTTTATCCTTTGAGAACTGAAGCAGATGGGAAGGTAATTTGCCTGAATGCCTTGAATAGCGTAAGGTATCCGAGGGTTCCACCGTGGCGCAGTAAAGTTTTGAAATTCCAATCATTTTATCTCTTTTATAATAAGCTCGTTGAGGTAAGTTTCGGGGTCGGTTAATGCATTTCTGGACAGAAAAAATCTTGCTTTCCCGGTTTTTTCCCGGACCAGGTTAAATCCGTCAAAAAAATCCGTGTGGATCTTGGAGAGGATTTCATCCGTGGTGGCATTATGTTCTATGAACTGCTGAATGAGGAAATCGGCGGCATCTTCTTCAAACACGATATTTAAATCATAGTTTTTGGAAATCTCCAATTCCATCTCTTTGACGTTGTCATAGAATGTTTTGACCTGTTTAACCGCATCCTCTATTTCCATGGCATGGGCCGTATAATACTGTGCCACCATTTTTGTGCGAATTTGCGTTAAGGTCAGTCCATGGCGGATGGAGAATATTTTCCAGTTCTTCTTTACATATTCACTGATATAATTTGAAAAAAGGACCAAGGCATGGTGATATTCAGCCTCGTATTTTTCCTTGTCATTGCCCTGGATAAGATCGTTTAAAACGTATTCGGGTGTGGTCAGCACCTTTTGGGTAACGGCAAACCGACGAACAGATGCCGAAGGCAATTTCTCTTCAAAGCAGAGCAGGGCTTCTTCAACCACGGATACTAACCCCCGGGCACCGGTATTTTCCTTGTACGCCCCTTGCGCAAGCATCTCCAACGCCTCGTCGGTGAACACCAGATCAATCCCATACGATTTAAAATCAAGGCGTTTGCTTAAGATCACGGGGTTGTTGGGCATTTTCAAAATGTCGTAAAGATCTTTCTGGGTCAGTTCGTCCAGCACACAGCGCACCGGTATTCTGCCGATGAATTCGGACTCAAATCCATACGCCACCAGATCCTCGGACCGGGTCTCTTTTAAAAGCTCATTGTCTTTTCTAACATGATTAAGGGATGCGCCAAATCCAATGGCCTGTTTGCTCAAGCGTTTTTTGACCACATCGGTCAGGCCTGAAAAGGCGCCTGAAAGAATAAACAGGATATTGGCTGTATTTACCCGTCTGGCTGTGCGTTTTCCGGTTCTCTGGAACGCCTCAAGTTCCTGCATCATGGATACGGGATCATGGGGCACCTTTAAATCTACATCGGTCTCCTCCATGGGTTTGAGCAGGGCCCGCTGCACCCCTGTCCGGGATATCTGGGCGCCAATAACATTGGGGCTGGCAGCAATCTTGTCTACTTCATCTATGTAAATAATACCACACTGTGCAAGTTCAATGTCATCCTTGGCCTCTTTTACCAGATCCCTGATCAGATCCTCCACGTCCCCACCCACATATCCGGTTTCGGAAAATTTGGTGGCATCTGCTTTGACAAAAGGCACCCCGATCTTTTTGGCGATCAGTTTTATCAGATAGGTTTTTCCAATACCCGTTGGGCCGAGCAGCAGGATATTGCTTTTAATATTACCCGTGATCTTGAACGGTTCCGTGGTCATGGATTCCTGGTGCCGGATTCGATTGAAATGGGTACAGATTTTTGTGGAAAGGACAGACTTTGCCTTGTCCTGCCGGATCACATACTGGTCAAGGTGGTGGATCAGTTCCGAAGGCTTGATATTGAAATCAATCAGCTTTTTTTTGCCCGACTCAGGCGTTGTGCCGGTGGTGATCTCCTGCTGGGGCTGGATGGAAGGTGTCAGGATTTTAACATTTCCCCCAAATCTTTTGTTCAGAAATTCCCCCAGCTCCTTTTCGATTTTTTTCGGGTCAGGCCCGGTGACATCATTGTAATAAGTCATAATTTAAGTATAATAAGCTTGTCTGCCTATAATTCAAGCGGTTAGCAGCCTATTTCTTTTTTTTTTCAAAATATTCACAGGGCTTTCCCGAAGACTGGAATACCGTTAGGCTGGGCAGTTGACGGCTTTTAAATCCCAAAGCCCTGCAACCGTTTGGGTGAGCCGGGTTCCAGGTGACATAGAAAAACCGGCATTGGTGACAATTTCTTTTATTGCTCTTGTCCATATCCGAATAAAAAAGCCGCGGCATTTATGCCACGGCTCTGAATGTATGGTGCCGAAGGGGAGATTTGAACTCCCACGGGTCTCCCCACACGCCCCTCAAGCGTGCGTGTCTACCTATTCCACCACTTCGGCAAATACGTTAATCTATTCATTTGCTTCTGGTGTCTGCTGTTCTACGGGTACTGATATATCCTTCATAACACTGGACTGAGCCCGATTTCCTGACATATAAGCCAACGTCAACGATGTGATCATAAAGATAATGGCCACACCCGTAGTAATTTTAGTCATCACGTTTGCGGGGCCGGCTGCTCCGAAAAGCGCCTGACTTCCTGCGCCGCCCATGGATACGCCCATCTCTGCGCCTTTACCGGTCTGCAACAGCACAACAAGTATCAGAAAAATGCAAACCACAACATGTATTGCCACTATAATGCCTGTCATAATAAATGTGTCTAAAACCTAATAATTTTATTGAAATCTTCCGGGTTCAGGCTTGCGCCGCCAACCAAGGCACCATCAACATCTTCAATTTGCATAAGATCTTTGATGTTGCCGGGCTTTACTGATCCACCGTATAAAATACGGATCTTTCCAGCCAGATCTTCTGTGTATTTTTCCCTGATCAAGTCTCTTAGAAATCCGTGTACCTCTCTGACCTGATCCGGTCCGGCAGTCTTTCCGGTACCAATGGCCCATACCGGTTCATAGGCCAGGATCAGCGTGCCAAGATCCCCAAGATCAAGGCCTTTTAACCCATCTGAGATCTGTTTGTCAAGGATAAAAAACGTTTTACCTGCCTCCCGCTGGCTTTCCGTCTCTCCGATGCACATCACCGGAATAAGTCCTGAATCAAGGGCGGCACGAATTTTCAATCCAACGCTTTCATCGGTTTCACCAAAGTATTGCCTGCGTTCGGAGTGGCCGATAATGACGTAATCGGCACCGGCATCCCTGATCATCTGCCCGGACACTTCACCGGTAAACGCCCCTTCCGTACCCGGGTAAATGTTCTGTGCCCCCAGTCGTACCCGGCAGTCGTTGCCCAGGGCCGCTGCCACCAGGGGCAACGACAATGCGGTTGGGGCAATCATGATATCAACGCCATCCACTGCCCTGCTTAAGTCTGCCAGCTGTTTTGCCGCAGCCACAGCCTGGGTACCGGTCTTGTACATTTTCCAATTGCCGGCAATCAATGGTGTTCTTTTCACCTTTTCTGTCATTTTTTCCTCCTTTAAAGGACACTGCCCACCATGGCAGCCAGATCAACCATGCGGTGTGAGTAACCGGCCTCGTTGTCGTACCATGAAAGGATTTTTACCATATTTTGGTTGATCACATCTGTACAGGATGCATCAACAATGGAAGAAAGTGGGCTGGAGTTGTGGTCAATGGATACCAGAGGGGTGTCGATATACCCCAGATACCCTTTCAGGTTGGTTTCAGATGCCTTTTTAAGGGTCTGATTGATTATCTCCTTGGTCAGATCCTTTTTTTCGGTGGTGATCACAAGATCCAAAAGGGATACATTGGGGGTGGGAACTCTTACGGCAAGACCGTTAAGTTTGCCTTCAAGCTCGGGCAATACCAGGGAGACCGCTTTGGCGGCACCTGTGGTTGTAGGAATCATGGACAAGGCGGCTGCCCTTGCCCGGCGCAGATCCTTATGCGGGAAATCAAGCAGGCGCTGGTCACCTGTATAGGCGTGGATCGTGGTCACCAGACCACATACAATTCCGAAATTTTCCAGCAGTACCTTGGCAACAGGTGCCAGACAATTGGTGGTACAGGAGGCATTGGAAATAATATGATGGTCACCAGGATCGTAATCTTCATGGTTCACGCCCATGACAATGGTGACATCCGGATCCTTGGCAGGCGCTGAAATAATTACTTTCTGGGCTCCGCCTTCAAGGTGTTTGCCTGCGGTTTCACGGTTTCTGAAAAGGCCTGTGCATTCCAGGACAATATCCACACCGCTGTGTGCCCAGGCAATCTGGGCAGGATCCTTTATCCCGGTGACACAAATCTGTTTTCCATCTACGGTAATCCCCCCTTCTCCATGGCTGACCTCATTGGGCAGGCGTCCGTGGACAGAGTCATATTTGAGCAGATAGGCAATGGTTTGGGTATCTGTTAAATCATTAATGGCCGCAACGTCAATGGCATCATTTTCCAAAGCAGCCCGAAAAACCATACGCCCAATCCTGCCAAATCCGTTAATTCCTATTCTTACAGTCATAAGATGCCTCCATCAAAAATAAAAATGTTTGTCCATGTCCGAAAAGGGAAACGGGCGTGGCGCGGGTTAAGATAAGGACCGTCGGGTCCCTTTCAAGATGTCGCTGGCAAGGGAAATGCTTTTTTTCCCATTTTCAATCAGGGCGGCAGTCAATGCGTTGATCTCCATTTTCTCACGGGATGTTACGGCTTTGAGAAGAATGGGCAGGTTGACGCCTGAAATCACCTCCACCTTTCCTGCTTCAAGAAAGGCATAGGCCAGGTTAGACGGTGTACCTCCAAACATGTCGGTTAAAATAATGACGCCATTTTCGCAATACACATCTTTGATTCCCTGTTGAATTGTTTTTCGTAAACTTTCCGGATCCTGTTTGATGTCTATGGATATGGATTGAAGGCTTTTCTGTTTTGCCCCTAGAATAAATTCCAGGGTTTCAATTAATGCTGCACCCAGGTTTGCATGGGTGACAATTAAAATTCCTGTCATAATTTGCCTGTTAAATATTTAGATCTCTTTTATGTCTCTGTCAATATCTCTGTGCAGCAAGTTTGGGTTCAAACCCTTTTTAATCAGCCGTTCAAATACGGCACGGGAAATAGCGACACTTCGGTGGCGGCCGCCGGTACAGCCCAAAGCAAGTGTTAGGTAAGCCTTGTTTTCTTTTTTATACAAAGGAATGAGATAATCAATAAAATCGTTATATTTTTTTAAAAAAGTTTTTGTCTCCGGGTTTCCCAGGACAAACGCTTTTACCGCATCGGCTTCTCCATTATGGGCTTTGAGTTCCGGCACAAAATAGGGATTGGCCAGAAACCGAAGATCCATCACAATATCGGCATCTACAGGGATGCCGTATTTGTAGCCAAAGGAGATGATATTCAGTTTCATGACGCTTTCGGCACCCGTATCCCTGGATACAAGATCTAGTATTTTTGCTTTAAGTTGGTGCACATTGAAATTAGAGGTGTCGATGATCTGGTGGGCCAGTTTACGGATGGAAGTCATCTCCTTTTTTTCAGATCTGATGCTGTCCAAAAGGTTTTTTTCCTCCCCCAAAGGGTGGTGCCTGCGGGTCTGACTGAATCGTTTGACCAAGGTTTGGGTATCGGCTTCAAGAAATATGATGACCGGAGAAATGCCCATTTCTTCTAAAGCACAGACACCTGAAACAAATGTCTTTATAAAAGTTTTTGAGCGCATATCCATCACAAAGGCTGCGCCTTTGACCTTGGCACTTTCCCCTAAAGGCAGTTCAAGCACCTTGGGTACAAGTTCCATGGGCATATTGTCAATGCAGTAAAAGGCCGCATCTTCAAATGCCTGGGCAACGGTTGTCTTCCCGGAACCTGAAATGCCGGTGATAATATAAACCTTGGGATTTCCATTGTTAAAATTCTTCGTCATTTTCCAAAATGATCCCATGAATTTGTTCTGTTGAACCGGCTGATAAGAGGCGTTCTTTAAACTGATCCGTTTTCAGCAGCTTGGATATCTGGGCAAGCACCTTCAAATGTCCTCCTGTGGAATGTTCGGGTGTTAAAAGGACAAAGAAAAGATGGACCGGCCGGTTATCCAAAGAATCAAATTCAACTCCTTTGATACTGCGCCCAAATCCCACAGCAATGGATTGCACTGTATCTAGTTTGCCGTGGGGTATGGCGATGCCACCGCCGATGCCTGTGGAGCCTAGGTTTTCCCTTTCCATTAAGACAGTTGTAACATCTCTGGCTTCGGCCCCGGCTACCGGTGCAACAGCCTGGGACAGTTCTTTTATGATTTCTGATTTATTATTGGCTTTCAGATCTGCGATGATAGCGTCCAGCTTTAGAATGTCACTGATTTTCATTAGGTTAGGCTATCCTTGGGGGGCGATTAACCCCAGTTTTCCGTTATTATGTTTATAAACCACATTGACCTGTTCTGTGCGGGCATTGACAAATACATAAAAAGATTTTTTACTCAATTCCAGCTCAACCACCGCATCCTCAATATCCATGGGTTTTGTTTTAAGGGGTTCTTCAATAATATCAACCCGGTCTTCGGGGAGTGGATCATCTATGCTGAATTCCCGGGTATCGGTCAGACTTGACTTATTGCCTGACATGTGTTTTTTGATTTTTTCTTTATGTTTTGTGATCTGCCCCTTAACTTTATCCGCCAGGATGTCAATGGTGGCATACATGCTTTCGGACGTTTCCTTGGCATGGATGTTAAGGGACCCGCTGGTTAATGTGATTTCTGCAATATGTCTAATTTTTTCAACGCTTAGGACCACACTGGCCTCGGCCGGACCTTCCAGCATCTTGTCAAACCGTTTAAATTTTTTATTTACATAGGATTTCAGGGAATCGGATGCCTCTATTTTTTTAAACGTGATGGTGACCTGCATAGATTAGCTCTCCCTACAGTTGTTTGCGTTTGTTGGACGGCAGAATATTCAGTACTTTTCTGTATTTCGCTACGGTCCGCCGGGCAATCTGAATGTCTGATTCCTGCAGAATTACGGCAATTTTATCGTCACTCAAAGGCGCGTTGGGATCTTCATTGTCAATGAGTTGTTTTATTCTCTCCTTGACACTGGCCGATGCCATGGATGGTCCGTCCCCTCGTTCTATGGAGCTGTTGAAAAAATATTTCAACTCAAACAGCCCTTGGGGGGTGTACGCGTATTTATTGGTAGTCACCCGGCTGATCGTGGACTCATGCATTTCAATATCTTCGGCAATGTCTTTCAGGATCAAAGGCCGTAGATAGGCAATGCCCTTTTCAAAAAATTCTCTTTGGAATTTTATGATGCTTTCCATGACCAGGTAAATGGTTTTCTGGCGCTGGTGAATGGATTTTATCAGCCAGGAGGCGGACTGCATTTTTTCATTGAGATAGGTTTTGGTCTCCTTGGGAATTTTTTTGCCGGTGGCCACGGCGTCCCTGTAGAATTTTGAAATCCTTAACTTGGGAAGGCCGTCATCGTTCATAACGATTTTAAAATCATCTCCGACTTTATAGACGTATATGTCAGGGGTGATGTAGGCGGGTTCTTCTGTGGCAAATTTCCTGCCGGGCTTGGGTTCAAGAAACTGGATAATTTTTACTGCGGCCCTGACATCCTCAACGGAAATTTTAAGCGCACCGGCAATTTTTTTGCTGTTCCGGTTTTCGATATCTTTTAAATGATCTGTAATGATCCGGGTAATGATCGCGTTGTTAATGCCGATCTGCTGGGCCTGGATCAAAAGTGTCTCGCGCAGGTTCCTGGCGCACACCCCGGGGGGATCAAAGGTTTGGAGCACCGCCAGCACCTCTTCAACGGTTTGGATGTCGACCTGGGCGGTCTGGGCCAATTCTTCTACGTCGGCGCATAAATATCCATCCCTGTTCAGATTACCGATGATGAGGTGCCCAAGGGTCTCTTTTTCCTCGGGCAGATCCGAAAGCATCAACTGCCACTTTAGATGGGCTTCAAGGGTTTGTTTCTCGGATGTGAATGCTTCGTAGTTGGGTGTTTCAGTGTTTTCAGACTCCATGTAGACTCTACCGGTGGAGTTGAATTCATTGATATAATTTTCCCAATCCGTATCCGTGTGCACGCGCTCTTCAATGGTGACTTCCTTAACAGGGGTTTCGGCTTCCTGGGCCGTAATGGCTTTGTCATGGAGATCATCACTGACGCGTTCTTCCAGGGCCGGATTTTGCTCCATCTCCTGCTGGATCATGTCGGCAAGCTCAAGCCGGGAGAGCTGAAGCAGTTTAATCGCCTGTTGGAGCTGGGGTGTCATGACCAGCTGCTGGGTCAGTGCAAGGCTTTGTTGTAATCCAAGTTCCATAATTAAAGTCTAAAATTGTCTCCCAAATAAATTCGTTTGGCCACTTTGCTTGAAATAATTTTCTCCGGTGTGCCAGATTCCATCACCACACCCTGGCTCATAATATAAGCTGTGTCACATACGCCTAATGTTTCTCGGACATTATGGTCGGAAATCAATACCCCGATCCCTTTGTCCGTCAGTTGGGATATGATTTGCTGGATGTCAATGACCGCCAAAGGATCAATGCCGGCAAAGGGTTCATCCAGCAGGATGAACAAGGGGGCTGTGGCAAGCACCCTTGAAATTTCCAGACGGCGCCTTTCTCCACCGGACAGGGAGGCGGCTTTCTGCCCGGCTAAGGCCGATATCCCAAGTTCTTCCATCAGGCTGTCGGCTTTCCGGCGGATGTTTGTTTCTTTTTTGTCAATGACTTCCAGAATGGCTGTGATATTTTCCCTGACAGTCAGTTTTTTAAATATTGACGTTTCCTGGGGCAGGTAACCAATGCCCTTTCTGGCCCTGATATACATGGGGTGCCGGGTTATATCCTCCTGGTCAAGAAGCACCGTTCCTGTCTCTGGACGGATCATGCCCACGGTCATATAAAAAGTCGTGGTCTTGCCGGCACCGTTGGGCCCTAAAAGCCCGGTTACCTTGCCCTGGTCCACGTTCAGGCTGACCTGATCCACGACGGTTTTACCGTTATAGGTCTTGACAAGGTTTTTCAGTACCAGTCGGCTCATCTGTTTTGTGTTATAAAAAAAATAATGTGTCAGGGCTTGTCCAAAGACCTGTCCTGATCTTGGGCATCAAAAAATGCTTCAACCCGGGTCTTTTCGGTACTTTCCACAACAACCCGGTCCTGGGCCTTAAACAGGGTGATCTTTTTGCCGGTGATCCAGCTTTTGCCCGTAAGCAGACGGGCTTGCTCTCCGGTGAGTATCAGTATCTCTTTTGCGGTATCATAATCAGCCTGATCCGAGAATGCTTTGCGCGTGCCTTGGGTATATTCAACATTGCCCGTGGCAATAATCCGTTTGAGCTTTGACTGGCCTTGCTTTTGGGTTTCCGAGGTATAAAAAAACACCTTGACCGAATCTGCCCAAAGCACACTGTCTGCCCGAACGGCTTTCACTTTTCCCATGAATTCCACCATGGACTGATCTTTGCTTGCCACCATTTTATCCGAAGTGATTTTCAGGTCAGCCGGTGTCTGTTTTGCATCCGCGGTTTTGTTTTCCTGGGCCGCAAAGGATACCGGTGTAAGAAGAAAGATCAGTAGCAGTAATAAAACCGGGAACGCCTTATAACAGATTAGCATTCTGACTTTTTTCACTGAATTGTCCTTGTACGTGTCCGTTTAAAATGATCAGATCCCGGTTTAGCAGGATATCCATATTGTCAGCGGTTATTACGGAATAGTGGTCATCAAGTGTAACCCTTAAACTGGCGCTTAGTATATGCGGTTTTTTGGCATAATGCAATGTTTCACTTGTCAGGGTGTATTGTTGATACCGGATAATAACATGCTGTGAAAAGGTCATGTCATGTGTCTTTGTGTTGAGCTCTCCCTGGTCTGCTGTCAGATGGACTTGTGTGTTCTGCTTTGTGTAGAAAATAATGTCCACATCTTTGAGCACCGCCTTGTTCTGGTCTTTGAGCAGGGTGGCACTGAATGCTTTGAGTTTCCATTCAGTGATTCCGTTTTTTTTGGAAATTTGATCAAAGATGTTGAGTTTGAGCGCAGCGTTATCATCTACCTCAATATTTTCAAGCTTGATGGGCGTGGTGAGCAGATGGTTGATGTAATAATAAACACCTGCCCCCGCAAGCATAAGTCCTAAAAGCAAAGCCAGGGGCAGTATCAGTTTTTTTTTGCCGGCGCTGTTCATGACAGAAACCTTGAAACAGAAGTTTCCCAAAGGCCCTTGGCCTTAAGGATGGCTTCACAGACCTGGCGGACAGCCCCTTTGCCTCCGGGCAGATCCGTAATCATATCGGCCCGGGTTTTAACTTCAGCAGGGGCGTCGGCGACGGTAACGGCAAACCCGGATCGGATCATGGCGGGCAGGTCTATGAGATCATCTCCCATGAATGCCATATGTGCCGTGCTGATTTGCGTGCTTTCGGATATGGATTCCAATGCGCCGGCCTTGTCCCGGATACCGTCAAAAACCAGGGTGATACCCAGATTGTCACACCGATGGCGCAGGGCCCCGGAAACTCTTGCCGTGACAATTCCGACATCTATGCCTGCCGCCATGAGCAGGCGGATGCCAAGGCCGTCTTTGGCATTAAAGCTTTTGATCTGTTCACCGGTGTCTGTATAGGTGATACTGCCGTCGGTGAGGACCCCGTCTACATCTAAAAGCAACAGTTGGATATCTGCTAATTGTGTTGTCATAGTGACTGGCCTGCAACTTTTCTGATATTGACCAGGTGGGTCAACAGCGTTTTCATCTGATCCAGGGGCATGGCGTTTGGTCCGTCGCATGGGGCGTTGTCCGGATCAGGATGGGTTTCCATGAACAGACCGTGGGTACCGCAGGCAACTGCGGCCCTGGCCAGGGGAGCGACAAACTGTCTTTCTCCGGCCGATGAAGTACCAAAGCCGCCGGGAAGTTGAACACTGTGGGTGGCATCAAAAATGACGGGCATGCCCAGTTCCCGTAAAATCTGTATGGATCTGAAATCCACCACAAGGTTGTTATACCCGAAACAGGTGCCACGCTCCGTAATGGCAATCTCCTTGTTCCCGGTGGATTTGGCTTTTTCAACGATATTTTGGCAATCGGCCGGTGCAAGAAACTGGCCTTTTTTGATATTGACGGGTTTACCTGTGCCGCAGGCGGCTAAAATCAGGTCTGTCTGGCGGCATAAAAAGGCTGGGATCTGTATGATGTCAAGGACTTGTGCTGCTTTCTGAGCCTGGTCAGGCAAGTGGATATCAGAAATAACAGGGATGTCCAGTTCGGTTTTAATCTGTGTTAAGATCTCAAGGCCGCGTTCCGGGCCAGGCCCCCTGAATGACTGAATAGAGGTGCGGTTGGCCTTATCATAGGATGCTTTGAAAATATAAGGAATACCTAAATCCTGGGTAACCTGTTTCAGATGTTTTGCAATGCCAAGGCTTGTGTCTAAATCCTCAATAACGCAGGGGCCGGCAATTAGAAAAAAAAGATCCGGGTTGTTTTGGGTCAGGTTAAAAAAAAAGTCTGTCATAGGACTTACCCTTAAAATTTAAGAAAAGCAAATGGTGATCCAAAGGCTGTTACGGAATAGATATTTTTTTACGTTCAAGGCGTAAAAATCAATTTGACCACAGGCATACATCCATTATTCCTTGAGGATTAAATTTATTTTTCCAACGAACGGCCATGGGCCGACCTGGTCTTTCACCGAGGTTTGCCCACAAAAAATCATGAAAAAAACTAATCGGTTAACTTAAGTTCTTTCATATAAAGAAATTGGAGGAATCAGCATTCTGTAACAGCCTGACGACTTAAACTATATATTCGTCAGGGAAAATGTCAAGATGGATCAGGGCAGGGGACAGGGGAAAATCCCTTGATAAGAACGTCATTTGCTGATATTTTAGACAGGTTTTTGATGTGGCCCCTAACTTCTTGAAAAATAAGGTTGTTTGATGAAAAGAACACTATTTCTTATTCTATTTCTGGCAATTGTCGTACCTGTGGGCTGGGTTCTGTTTTGTAAATATGAGGCAGATTTACCCAACGCAGATATCAGTCTGTCTTCCCCGTATCTGAAACAATCCTATGAAATAAACATGACCGCAACGGATAAAGGTTCCGGTTTAAAGCATGTCACTGTTTCCCTGGTGCAAAAAGATAACGAAAAAGTCCTTTTGGACAAATCCTACCCGCCATCTTCCATTTTGTCTTTATTCAGTGACAAGATTGTCCTGTCAGATACTTTTGCCATTCCCGTTGAAATGCCCAGATACGGGATGAGTGACGGCCAGGCCGTTATCCGGATTGTTGTAACGGATTATGCCTGGCGTAAATGGACCAAAGGCAACCGCTTTTACGAAGAACGGCCGGTGATCATTGATACGGTGCCGCCCCGGCTCCAGGTTTTGACCTCTCAACATAATGTGGCCAAGGGCGGTGTCGGCCTTGTGATTTACAAACTTGATGAAGAAAATGTACAAAGCGGCGTCAGGGTGGGGCAGAACTTTTTTCCTGGATATTCCGGTGTGTTTAATGACCCCATGGTGATCACTGCCCTGTTTGCCCTGGATCATACCCAGGGACCGGATACCCGTATTGTTGTAGAAGCCCGGGATCTGGCCGGAAATGAGACCAAACGCGGATTTTATCATTATATTAAAGATAAGAATTTCAGGTCCGCCACCCTGCACATTTCAGATGGATTTCTGGAATCCAAAATGCCTGATTTTGATCTTGGAGCCAAGGAAGCGCAGTTCCTGACAGAACAGAATCCCTTGCTGGCAAAATTTTTATATATTAACAAAACCCTTCGCCGGCAAAATGTGGAAACCGTACTTAAAGTGCCTTCGGACACCCGGGCCGAATTGATGTGGAAAGGCCGTTTCAGCCGCCTTCCCGGGGCTGCCACCCGGGCCGGGTTTGCTGATAAACGTGCTTATAAATATAATGGAAAGGTGATCAGCCACGCCACCCATTTAGGGATTGATCTGGCCTCCACATCCAACGCGCCGGTAGGTGCGGCAAACCATGGACGGGTTATCATGGCTGAAAATGTGGGTATTTTCGGCAATACCGTCATCATTGATCACGGGCTGGGTCTTGCCAGTCTTTATTGTCATTTAAGCCAGATGAACGTCATCAAAAACGATATGGTTAAAAAGAATGATATCATTGGGCGTACCGGAACGACCGGTCTTGCCGGAGGCGATCATCTGCATTTTTCCATGATGGTTCATAATGTGTTTACCAACCCTTTGGAATGGTGGGATGTGGCCTGGATTAAAAACAACATTACCTCAAAAATTGAGTCGGTTAACACGCAGATTCAGTAACTGTATAACGTTTAATTAAAAGGCCCATGGTCAACATAAAATCACCCCTCTGCTTGTCTTTTAAGCCCCCATTGCCCTGCCTTGATGGCGACTTAAAATCCGGTGCATGTGTGACGGATGTCATTGTGACCATGGGCCTAAAATCAGGACAATTCAAATCATGAGCACCTATCAGGTGAATAAGACCTATGAAGAGATAAACGCCAAAATTGCGACTGGGGAAGCCGTGGTGGTAACGGCGGAAGAAATTATTGATATTGCAGAGAAACAAGGCGTTGTGGAAGCGGCCCGGAACGTGGATGTGGTCACCACAGGCACCTTTGCGCCCATGTGTTCTTCCGGTGCGTTTATAAACATCGGTCAGTCCACGCCTGTGATTCGTACGACCAAAACCTGGTTCAACAATGTACCGGCTTATTCAGCCATTGCAGCGGTGGACTGCTACCTGGGGGCTACGGCAGTCTGTGAAGAGGATCCTTTAAATAAATATCATCCGGGTGAGTTCAATTACGGCGGCGGGCACGTGATCCAGGATCTTGTGGCCGGCAAGCCGGTGCATGTAAGGGCGGAAAGTTACGGCACTGATTGTTATCCCAATCTCAATATTGAGAAAACAGTCACCTTAAAGGATCTACCCAATGCCATGCTGTGCAACCCGAGAAATGGATACCAGAATTATAATTGTGCCATCAACCGGTCGGATAAGACAAAATACACCTACATGGGTACCCTGAGATCCCATGTGAGTAATGCCAACTATTCCACGTCCGGCTGTTTGAGCCCCTTGTTCAACGATCCCTATTTGAAAACCATCGGGCTGGGTACAAGGATTTTTCTGGGTGGGGCCCAGGGGTACGTGACCTGGACCGGTACCCAGCATAAAAAAGATGTGGACAGGGGCCTTAACGGCGTGCCTTTAAGCGGAGCAGGCACCTTGTCCGTTATCGGGGATCTTAAGCAGATGTCACCCGAGTGGCTGGTGGGACAGAGCATCCGTGGCTATGGGGTGTCGCTGTCTGTGGGGCTTGGCATCCCCATCCCCATTTTAAATGAAGAGATGCTCAAATATACGTCCGTGTCCGACGAAGAGCTCTTTACCCAGATCATTGACTACGGCCATGATTACCCCAAGGGTATCTCCAAATCCTACGGCCAGGTCAGTTATGCCGAGCTTAAAAGCGGGAGCATTACCATCAGGGGACAACGCGTTCCCACAGTGCCGTTGTCCAGCATGGTCAAGGCAAGGAAGATTGCCCAGATTTTGAAAACTGAAATTCAGAAGTCCAGATTTTATATTGGGCAACCCCAGCATCTGTTCTGTTAAATTTATGATAAAGAATTAAAAAATGAGTAAAAAGAAAAAAAGTACCTGGCGGGAGAATATTGAAGCGATTCTCATTGCCGTTGTTATTGCCCTGTTTATCCGTACCTTTTTTGTCCAGGCCTTTAAAATACCTTCCGGTTCCATGCTTGAGACCCTTCAGATCGGAGATCACATTCTTGTCAATAAATTTATTTACGGGGTGAAAATTCCTTTTACCAACGGAAAAACCCTGATCCCGGTGAAAGATCCCCAGCGCAATGATATTGTGGTGTTCAAATATCCGGAAGATCCGTCCAAGGATTACATCAAGCGGGTTGTTGCCGTTGCAGGTGACACCCTTGAGATTGTGGATAAAAAACTGTATGTCAATAACAAGCTTGTCACGGATCAGCCCTGGGCTCAGTACAAGGATTCCCGGATTCTGCCGGGCCAGATGACCACCCGGGATAACTTAGGAAAAATCGTTGTCCCGGCCAATAAGCTTTTTGTCATGGGAGACAATCGGGACAACAGTCATGACTCGCGCTTCTGGGGTTTTGTTGACTTAAGCGAGGTGCGGGGCGAAGCCATTATCATTTACTGGTCCTGGGACAAGGGGCATTTCAGGGTCCGTTTCAACCGGATCGGCACCTTGCTGTTTTAAGGGGTATATCCATGCGGTTTGAAAAAAAAGATATTCTGGATATTGATTCCCTGAGTCGTGAGGAGATCGCTTATATCCTGGACACGGCCCGTGGGATGAAGGAGATTTCCCTGCGGGCCGTTAAAAAAGTACCCACCCTTCGGGGTAAAACCATTGTGCTTTTTTTCCAGGAGCCGTCAACCCGGACCAAGCTTTCTTTTGAACTGGCCGGAAAACGTCTTTCCGCAGATACCGTCTCCATCTCCACATCTTCTTCCAGTATTGTCAAGGGGGAAACGTTAAGGGATACGGTCAGGACTCTTGAGTCCATGAATCCTGATATTCTCGTGATGCGGCATTCATCTTCAGGCGCGGCCTATCAGGTGGCAAAATGGGTAAAATGTGCGGTCATTAATGCCGGAGACGGCACCCATGCCCATCCCTCCCAGGCCCTGTTGGACATGATGACGATCCAGGAAGAAAAAGGCGGGTTTGAGGGCTTAAAAGTTGCGCTTGTGGGGGATATTTCCCATTCCAGGGTGGCCCGGTCCAATATTATCGGTTTGTCCAGAATGGGCGCAAAGGTGACCATTTGTGCGCCCGGGACCATGATCCCCGCAGGTATTGAGCAGATGGGCTGTACCGTGGCACCGGATATGGGTGCCTGTGTGGCAGGCGCGGATGTGGTTATGATGCTCAGGATCCAAAAGGAGCGCCAGGGCAGCCTGCTTTTTCCAAGTGAGCGCGAGTATGCGGCGCTTTACGGGCTGAATCCGGCGCGGCTTACCATGGCGGCAAAGGATGTCCTGATCATGCACCCGGGGCCGTTGAACCGCGGTGTTGAAATATCAACCCTGGTGGCGGATGGTGAACGCTCCGTAATTCTGGACCAGGTGACCAATGGGGTGGCCCTGCGCATGGCCCTTTTTTATCTGGTATCGGGAGGCAGTAAACATGCAGATTCAAATTAAAAACGTCCGGGTGATTGACCCTGGTAACATTGAAGGGGTCAGGGATCTCAGTATTAAAAACGGTGTGTTTGAGGCCGTTACGCAGCCGGGGCAGTTGCCGGAAGCTGAAAAAGATTCTGAGGATGTCACGGTCATTGACGGCCAGGGCCTGATTGCTGTGCCGGGACTCATCGACGTGCATGTTCATTTGCGCGAGCCTGGCCAGGAATACAAGGAAACCATTGAGACAGGCGTAAAGGCTGCTGCGGCAGGCGGGATCACCGCGGTCTGTTCCATGCCCAATACCACACCGGTGAATGACAATGCCCAGGTAACGGCCTTTATTCTGTCCCAGGCCCAGAAGGCCAATGCGTCCAGAGTCTATCCGGTGGGGGCCATTTCCACGAATCTTGAAGGCCGGAAACTCAACGATATTGCGGATATGAAAAAAGCCGGAATACGGGCCGTGACCGATGACGGCATGCCGGTTTCCGATTCCCAGCTCATGCGGCGGACGCTGGAATACTGCAAATCTTTAGACATTCCTGTGTTTGTCCATGCCGAAGATAAGCACCTTGCCGATGGGGGATCCATGAACGAAGGGCTGCCTGCCACGGTGATGGGAATCAAAGGAATCCCCAATGCTGCGGAGTCCGTCATGGTGATGCGCGATATTGCCCTGGCTGAACTGACCGGCGCCAGAGTGCATTTCTGTCACATGAGTACGGCCCAGTCCATTGAGGCCATCCGGGCGGCCAAGGCAAAGGGACTGCCTGTCACCTGTGAAACCGCCCCTCACTATTTTACCCTCACGGATGCCGATATTCCGTCCTATGACACCAATTTCAAGATGAACCCGCCCTTGCGCAGTGACAAGGATCGGGCTGCCATTATTGCGGGACTGATCGACGGCACCATCGACATGATCGCTACGGACCATGCCCCCCACGCCGAGGATGAGAAACAGGTGGAGTTCGACCAGGCCGCATTTGGTATTGTGGGACTCGAAACGTCGTTAGGGCTATGTCTGGACCTTGTGGCCCAGGGCCATTTGACCCTGGTGCAGCTGGTGGAAAAAATGGCCAAGGCACCGGCAGATCTGATGGGGATCAACAACGATATTGTGCCGGGCAATCCGGCGGACCTCACCCTCATTGATTTGGATGCCCACTGGACCGTAGATCCCAATTTATTTGTCAGCAAAGGACGCAACACGCCTTTTGCCGGCCGCAGACTTACGGGTGCGGCAGCCTTAACCATCGTTGCCGGCCGGATTGTTTACACTAGAAATTAATTCGGGATAGGTAGAATCCAATGGCAAACGCACACAGCATTTTGGTGGTGGATGACGAACTGAGTATGCGCCAGTTCCTGGAGATGCTTTTGTCCAAAAAAGGGTATCACGTCACCCTTGCTAAAAACGGCAAACAGGCCCTGAACAGAATTAAGCAGAAAAAATACGATCTGGTACTCACTGATATTCGTTTAGGCGATATTACAGGGCTGGATGTGCTGCGTGCTGTGAAAAAGCAGTCTCCGGATACCGTGGTGATCATGATCTCCGCCTATGCCACAACGGAAATCGCTGTGGAGGCAATGAACGAGGGGGCTTACGATTTTGTTCCCAAGCCCTTTGACAACAATGAGCTTAACGCGACCATTGCCAAGGCCCTTGAGCTTTTGACCGTGGAGCAGGAAAAGGCGTACCGGTCAACTGAACTGAAAAACCATCTGCATTTTAACCGCATCATCGGTAACAGTCCAGGCATGCAGGCAATTTATAAGCGAATCCGTCAGATTGCCCCCACCAAAACCAATGTGTTGATCTCCGGTGAAAGTGGAACCGGCAAGGAGCTTATCGCCCGGGCCATCCACGATAATTCCGAGCGCAAAGACAATCCCTTTGTGGTCGTCAACTGCGGCGGCATTCCTGACACGCTCATGGAAAGCGAATTTTTTGGTCATGTTAAAGGCGCTTTTACCGGGGCTGTGCTAGACAAGCAGGGATTGTTTGAGGCGGCCAATACCGGTACGATTTTTCTGGATGAGATCGGGGAACTATCCACCTTTCTGCAGGTAAAGCTCTTGCGGGCCGTCCAGGAAACCCGGTTTAAGCTCGTGGGCGGCACCCGGGAAATTGATGTGGATGTCAGGATTATTTCCGCCACCAATAAAAAGCTGGAACAGGAGGTCATTGACGGCAATTTCAGGGAAGATCTGTTTTTCCGCCTCAATGTAATCCCCATTAAGGTGCCCCCTTTACGGGACAGAAAAGGGGATGTGGAATTGCTTGCAGCGCATTTTGTGGAGAAATATTCAAAAAAACTGGGCAAAGATATTGTAAAGCTGTCGTCCTATGCCGTTGATTTTTTAAACCGGTATTCCTTCCCAGGCAATGTCAGGGAGCTTGAGAACCTTATTGAGCGCTCTGTGGCGCTTTCTTCAACCAATATCATTCTGCCCGAAAGCCTGACCATCTCTTCGCACAAACGCCGGCGCTGGATAGAGGGGGTTCAAAATAACCGCATCTCAAAAAAGCCATGGAAATTGCCCAGGGCAACAAAAGCAAGGCAGCCGAACTATTAAATTTAAGCTTAAGATCTCTCAGGTATCGCCTGGATAAGACCCATGATCAGGTGCCAACTCCTTAAACACTGATATCATACCTTAAGTTTTGGGGACAGATTTGCCGTCGTTTAGGTGAAGATTGTGGCAGCTTTGTAGGCGGAACCTCACCATGTTGATAAAGAGCCTGATGATTCCGTTCGTATTCACAGGCTTCATCATGAAAATTCCAATACTCATCAAAATCGTTACTACTCCGCAAGGCACGCAGGCGCAGTGCTGCTTCAGCACTGGATAACCGCCATTTGGCACCAGTTATATCCATTCGATCCTTTACAAGGTGACGGCATGCGCCCTCAATACCCCCTGTGGCAATCGGAAAGCCAAGATCAAGATAATGATGGTATTTAAGGTAGGGTGCCTTATTTTTCAAATACGTGGCGCAGGCTTCCACAGGCGTACGTTGTTTGTCTGTAAGTTTTTTAAATGTAGCACTTCTACGCATCCCACCCGCCATTAATCCTGCTTTGGCCTCGAGTACTTTAGCCAAACGATACTGGACCCATTCTTCAAGCGCCGGGCCGGATTTGGGATGAAATGCCCTGCCAGATTTCAAGAGATATTCACTAACATGAATAATATCAACAATGAAGGATGCCCATCAACATGTCAGTAACAAAAGCGGAAAGCCAAAAACGGTCTATTTTCTGGAGTAACCACATCAAACAATGGTCTGAATCGGGTTTGTCACAGAATGA
>PDTI01000024.1 GCA_002747145.1 Desulfobacter postgatei | reverse complement strand
AAAAAAATCAAGCTGTTCAAGAAATTAACTAATTGAATTTAAATGATTTTAAATTAACACCGAAAGTTGAGTAACTGGAGATACGGCAATAGGCTTGGGCCGCATGATCGCTCCGCCACCCAGGTGGGTCTCGGTATATGTATGTTGAGCCGGTTACGGATGTATTTGAAACTGCGGCCACGTTTTTCCATATGCTGACCGGGCCCGAAGTCTGGTTGATCAGGCAAACAAGGCCGGCGGGCATGGTAATATAACGGTGGCCATAGCGGAAATACATCGGCTATTGTAAGCTTTGGCACAGTGGTGTGGGGCCTTATTCTAAACCTGCTGATTTATCCGATGATATCCAACAGGTTTCCGGTTGTTTCATCATAGGCCTGAATCATTTTGGCGTTGGCCTCAAACCCTTTCTGGGCTTGAATCTGCACAGCCATTTCCTCTGAAATATCTGTATTGGATAATTCCTTTAAGGACCCGTCATTTTTGATGGAATCTTCAACCAGAGGTGCACTTGACTGGGTTTGGGAGATGGAAGCTTGCACCTGTCCGTTTTCTGCTTCGACATTATACGCTCTGTCTGCCTTGAATTCGTCTGACAGGGAGTTGGCAACGTTGTTTGAAGAAACCGCCATTTGGGTTGAAAAGGCCTGCAACGCTGAAACATTGTTCTGGACGGTCATACTCATGATTTTTTGCCTCCGGTTTGTAATAATTAATGTTTAATATTATCAAAAAGTTATCTATAGAACCATATCGTTATGATTCATTTAACGAACGGCCATGGGCCGTCCTGGTCTTTCACCGGGGTTTGCCCACAACAAATCATGAAAGAAACTAATCGGTTAACTTAGTTCTTTCATATAAAGAAATTGGAAAATTAGCTTTCTGTAACAGCCTGTCAAATTAAATGATATACCCCTATAAAACAGATTTTTGCCGATTTCAAGGAATTTTTTATGAGTCGACAATCTGAGGTATCAAGGCAGACTAATGAAACCCGGATAAATATCCGGCTGAATCTGGACGGACAGGGAAAGGCTGAGATCCGTACTGGCATTCCTTTTTTTGATCACATGCTTACAGCATTTACAGTGCATGGTTTTTTTGACCTTGGAATTTCAGCAACAGGCGATCTTGACGTCGATTTCCATCATACCGTAGAGGACACAGGCCTTGTGCTGGGGCAGGCAATCCAGCAGGCCTTGTCTGAAAAAGCGGGGATCCAGCGGTTTGGTGATGCAAGCGTTCCCATGGATGAATCCCTGTCCCGGGTGACCATTGATTTATCCAACCGGCCTTATCTTGTTTACAATATTCCCGATGATTTGAAATCCCGGGGGACTTTTGATGCCTATCTTGCCAGGGAGTTCTTCCAGGCAGTTTGTGTCAAAGGCGGATTTAATCTGCATATTAATACGTTTTACGGTGAGAATGAGCATCACGCCCTTGAATCCATATTTAAAGCGTTTGGCCGCTCCTTGTATACTGCCACCCGTCCCATTTCTCAGGTGTCAGGTGCATTATCAAGCAAAGGATGTTTATAGTCAATTCGTTATTGACAGGTTGTATTCACTGCTTACTTTAGGCAAAGTGCATAAAGATTTGAGATTTTGGAGCCTGCACCACCCAAAATGCTTATCCCTGAAGAAAAAATTGCAGAAATTCTATCTGCCGCGGATATTTTTGATGTTGTGTCCGAGGCTGTTATTTTAAAAAAGTCAGGCAGAAATTTCTTTGGTTTGTGCCCCTTTCATGCCGAAAAAACGCCTTCTTTTTCCGTTAATCCCGACAAACAGATTTTTTATTGTTTTGGGTGCGGTGCTGGTGGCAATGCCCTGTCATTTGTCATGAAATATCATGGGATATCCTTTCCCGAAGCCGCAAAAATGCTGGCCAGAAAATATAACATTATCATTGAAACTCAAAAGATGAATCCGGAACAGCGCAAAGCCGTTCAATCCCGGGAATCTCTTTTTCGTCTCAATAAAAAGGTAATGCAGGTATATACGGATCTCCTGAAAGACCCTATAAAGGGCAATGCTGCAAGACACTATCTTGAACAGCGGGGAACCAGTGAACAGATCATTGAGCAGTTTCAACTTGGATACGCCCCCGATGCCTGGGATACCATTGTTCATGTTTTAAGAAAAGAGAAGGTGTCCAAAGGGATAGCACTCAATTCCGGTCTGGTGCTGGAAAAAAAACAGAAAAACGGGTTTTACGACAGATTTCGAAACCGGTTGATGTTTCCTATTTTCGACATCAATATGCAGGTGGCCGGATTTGGCGGCCGGGTCATGGACGACGGCATGCCCAAATACATGAACTCTCCTGAAACCCCGGTGTACAGTAAAAGCCGTATTCTTTACGGATTACATGCGGCAAAGCAGGCGTGCCGCAGGCAGAATAAGGTATTTATTGTGGAAGGTTATTTTGATTTCCTTTCACTTTATCAGCACGGGATTCAAAATAGTGTGGCAAGTCTTGGCACAGCCCTGACCCGGGAGCACGTCAGAATTCTTAAAGGCTATGCAACCACCATGATCCTGGTGTTTGACTCTGATGATGCCGGTATAAAAGCAGCTAAAAGAAGCATTGACATTTTTGTCCAGGAAGGGATTGATACCCGGATTCTGGTGCTTCCCGGCAACAATGATCCCGACTCCTATGTCATGGCTCATGGCCGGGATGCCTTTATTGCGCTTGCAGATACTGCCAAGACAGTGATGCAGTTTTTACTCCAGCTGGCCCTGGATACCCACGGTACTTCCATTGAGGGCCGTATAAAAATTCTGGACGAGATGAAGCACCACCTGGCTAAAATTCAGGATTATGCGGTCCGTTCAATCTATGTTCGTGAACTTTCTGAAACACTTAATATTGATGAAAAAGCTGTGCTTGAAAAGGTCAAGGATGCCTATGAAAAACAGGCAAACAGACAGGCCCGTGGTCCCTTGATTCCTGAGGTTGATGAGGCGTCCAAAAGCGTTCTGGAATCTGATCCAAGGGAAAAGCAGATCCTTTCCATGATGCTTCATTGGCCTGAACTGATACCTGTTGCCGCGGAAAAAAAGGTGCTCTCCGCCTTTTATTCAACGCAGCTTAAGCGGCTTGGCTGTTTAATTATGGACAGTGGAACGGACGCACAAGATATTGTAAGTACTGTCATGGCCAGGGTTGAAACCGATGAAGACCGGCAGTTGATTGCATCCATGGCTATGGAAGATTATGCCGGAGTCCAAGAGCCCGCGCAGACGTTTGCCATCCTGGTCAACCGGGTCATAAAAATAAAAAATAAGACAGACAGAGTAATTGTCAGTGAATTAACTAAAGCAAAACAGGGCTGTGATGTTGATGCGATTGAGCTGCTTAAACTTAAACAACAGCAGATTCAGCAGTTGCATAACACGCCAGTAACAGTTAACTATGAGCCTTTGGGAGGCATATATGGCAGAAAAGACCAACAGGTCTGAGCAAAGCATGGTGATCAGCGAGGACCAGATGCGCAAGCTCATCAAAAAGGGAGAGGAGACAGGCGTTCTGTCCTTTGCCGAAATCAATGACGCCATTTCAGATGATTTGCAATCCGTTGAGCAGATTGATGATATTGTCATTCAGTTTCAGGAACGGGGTATAGAACTGGTTGGTGACAAAGGCGATGGTGCGTCTGCCGTTAACCCAGGCAAGGTCCAAAGCTCCAAACAGGCTTCCAGGTCATCAAAAGACAAAAAAATCAAAAATTCTGGATCCTCCGGAGCCCCCAGGGGGGGGGATGACGAAGGTCTTGAAAACGATATGGATAAGAAAGGGAACAAGGATGTATTTGCTTCCCAGCGTGAACGTTCCGATATGGAATTTGGCGCGGTCACTGATCCTGTGAAGATGTATCTTAAAGAGATGGGGATGGTCACCCTGCTCAGCCGTGAAGGTGAAATTGAGATCGCCAAAAGAATAGAGGTTGGAGAACGGGATATACTGCGGGCCATGCTGGATTGTCCTTTGGCGCTGAACACCATTTTTATGTACGGTAAAAAAATGGAAGATAAGTCCATGCGTCCCAAGCACGTACTCCGGGACGTGGATGAGGGAGACGGGGTGGTTGATGAAGCCACCAAACAGGAAAAATTTCTTGAATCTTTAGCCCGGATAAAAACCTTGCATGCTCAGAGTCAGTCCTGCCGTGATGAACTTAAAACCACCAGGAAAGGTACCAAAAAACACAGCAGGCTTGGGGAACAGATCTATTGCAACACAGAAGAAATTTTTGAACTGCTTAAAAGCTGGCGGTTTGAATCCAATGTCATTGACAACATGGAAAAGAGTATCCGAAACACGATAATCTGGTTTAAAACTGTGGATAATCTGCTGACCAGATGTGCAAAAACATTTAATGTCAAGCCCAGCACGATGATGAAACAGGCAAAAAACCAAGCTAATTTTCTTGAATGGGCCGGGGCAAGAAGCGATATCACTCCGGAACGTGCTGTTCTCCTTTTTAATGATATCAAGGCGTTGTGTGATCAGATTACAGAAAAAAAGGACTTGATCAAAGGCAGTGTGGATGACCTCAACGCAATTGTCCAGGGGATTGAAATAGGGCGTAGAAAAGCAGATTCTGCCAAACGTGAACTGGTCCGCGCCAACTTAAGGCTTGTGGTAAGTATTGCCAAGAAATACACCAATAGGGGGCTGCAGTTCCTTGATTTGATTCAGGAAGGCAATATTGGGTTGATGAAAGCAGTGGATAAATTTGAGTACCGCCGGGGATACAAGTTTTCCACATATGCCACCTGGTGGATCCGCCAGGCAATTACCCGTGCCATTGCAGATCAGGCCAGAACGATCAGAATTCCAGTTCATATGATCGAAACGATTAACAAGCTGATCCGCACCTCCCGGTATCTGGTTCAGGAGATGGGTAAGGAACCGTCACCCGAAGAGATTGCCGAAAAAATGGAAATCCCCATTGATAAGGTGCGGCGGGTACTCAAGATTGCCAAGGAACCTATCTCCCTTGAAACACCTATTGGTGAAGAAGAAGACAGCCATCTTGGCGATTTCATCGAAGATAAGAAATTTTCTATTCCTTCCGAGGCAGCGATTGATTTAAGCCTTGCCGAGCAGACGCGTAAAATATTGGCAACGCTGACACCCAGGGAGGAAAAAGTGCTAAGGATGCGTTTTGGTATCGGAGAAAAGTCTGATCACACCTTAGAAGAAGTTGGAAAGGATTTTACCGTTACAAGGGAGCGTATTCGCCAGATTGAAGCGAAAGCCTTGCGTAAGCTTCGTCATCCGACCAGGAGTAAAAAGCTAAAAACATTCATAGAGAATTAGTGCTTGACAGTAAACCGGTGTTACTATATATAGTCAAAATTTGCTTGCAACGCAGTATCAAAGCGGCTTTCCGGGCCTATAGCTCAGTTTGGCAGAGCCACCGGCTCATAACCGGTCGGTCCCTGGTTCGAATCCAGGTGGGCCCACCAAAGCGCCTATTCATTTATGAGGTCTTACACAGGAGGGAAAGCTAATTCGTATACTGAAATTTGATTTTTGACAGGCTGTTACGGAATAGATAATTTTTTCAAGTTCAAGGCGGAAAATCAATTTGACCGCAGGCATACATGGAGTATTCGTAAGGATCAAATTTATTGTCCAACCAGGAAATTGGGAAAATTAGCATTCTGTAACAGCCTGTAGAGTTAAGAAGGGAAAGGATGATCAGGTTATACATGGATATGCCTGTAACGCAATACAAAAATAGACCCAAATTTTAAGCGTGGAGTGTACTCCACGCTTTTTTTTTAGAAGTCGGATTAAAAACATGTCCACGGTAAAACATATTATCGATATTGTAGATCAAATTGCGCCTTTTTCCCTTGCTGAATCCTGGGATAATTCCGGGCTTCAGGCAGGTGATCCCAGCTGGCAGGTATCTAAGATTCTAATTGCGCTGGATGTGACGGACAGGGCACTGGGCAAAGCAGAAAAGTTGGGGTGCGACATGCTGATTACCCATCATCCCCTGATCATGTCCCCTGAAAAACAGATTGATTTCGCCAGGATGCCTGGATCTGCCATTCTGATCAGTGCCAGATCCCGGATCGCCATCGTTAGTGCCCATACAAATCTGGATAAAGCCCAGGATGGTCTGAACGATTATCTGGCTCAAAAACTGGACATTTTCTGCACCGATGTTTTTCTTGCGGATGCAACGAAAAATGAACCTGACGATCAGATTCAAGGTCTTGGTCGCATGGGGCAGCTTGGCGGGGCCATGACACTTGAACAACTGGCTTACCGGATTAAAGAAAAATTGGCAATTCCCCGGGTAAGAATTATTGGTAATCCCGGAAACATGGTGTCGACAGCAGTACTGTGCTCGGGTTCAGGCGGCTCTTTGACGACTCAATTTTTAGGTTCAGGCATGGATGTATATATCACAGGGGATTTGAAATACCACGAGGCACGGGATATAGAGGCCCATGGTAAATCCGCTGTGGATATCGGCCACTTTTCTTCCGAATCCATTGCTGTTGAGCTTTTGAGCAAACGTCTTGGGCAGGTGTTTGATACCGGAAAATATGAAATTGTAATTCATACATATGAGCAGGAACAAGATCCATTTTTAACCATATAGGGATGTAACACCTTATGTCAAAACCAGATATTGCCACCCTTGTAAAACTTCAGGAGGCTGAAACCGAAATTGTCCGTCTTAATGAGGTCCTAAACGAGATTGAAAAAAAGAAAAGCAAACTGGCATCCAGACTGAAACAGTTTGCAGCAGCGTTGAAAGAAAATGCAGAACAACTTGAAAAGCTGGAAAAAAATTGTCTTGACAGTGAAAATGAAATTAAAATTGTTGATGCCCGTATTGTCAAAAGCAATGAAACCCTTCGCAATGTAACCACAAATAGAGAGTATCAGGTGTTGCTCAGGGAGGTGGATGATAACAAAAAAAGAAAAGATGCCTTAGAAACAGAATTGTTACAAATCATGGAAGATCGGGAAAAGTCCCAGACTATTGTGGATGAAAGTAAAAAAGAATATCAGCAGCTTGAAGAACAGATCAAAGCGGAGCAGAATCAGATTGAAGAACAAACCACAAAAGACCGCAAACGTCTTGGGGAATATCTTGAAAGCCAGAAAGAGATTGGTGCAAGTCTGGATCCTAAACTTTTAGAGCAGTTCAAACGCATTTCCAGAATGAATCAGGGATCTGCCGTTGCCGGGGTGCAGGATCAGGTCTGTTTAGGATGTTTTATGAATATTCCACCCCAGCTGTATATTGAAGTTCAGCGCGGAAATGAGTTGATATTTTGCCCCCAGTGCAGCCGCATTCTTTATTATGAGAAGGGCTGATATTCTGATCATGGGCCTTAATTTCGGTCTGACCGGAACAAACGGTCGCCGGGCAAATTAATGCCGGGAGGAAAGTCCGAACACCGCAGGGCAGGGCGCTTCATAACGTGAAGTCACGGTGACGTGAAGGAAAGTGCAACAGAGAGTAGACCGCCCAGCTACTCACTGAGTCGAACAAGTGAAGTGTTTGGTGGTTCATCGTAAATGAATTGATACTTGAATCTGATGACTTGTTCCATTGAGTGAGTAGCTGGGTAAGGGTGAAACGGTGCGGTAAGAGCGCACCAGTTTCCCGGGTGACCGGGAAAGCTTGGTAAACCCCGTCCGGTGCAAGACCAAATAGAGAGACGTTCGAGGGCTGCCCGTCCAAGTCTCCGGGTAGGTCGCTTGAGGTGTATGGCAACATGCATCCTAGATGAATGACCGTTGATTTTTTTGCGGGTAACTGCAAAAAAGTAACAGAATTCGGCTTACGGGCCGGTCAGACCGAAAACATTTTTGTGACCAACGAACGGCTATGGGCCGACCTGGTCTTTCACCGAGGTTTGCCCACAACAAATCATGAAAGAAACTGATCGGTTAACTTAAGTTCTTTCATATAAAAGTAATCGACAAAATTCACGGTTTTTGTTCGGGTACTAACTGATGGAAATTTTTTATGAATAACACCTGTGACATATCGTTTAAAGAAAAAGCAAATATCTTTTCACATGAGTATCTTCAATGTATTTTGTTCATTATTGGATTGAATGACGACACCGACTATCTTTTTACCAAAAAGCTTTGCTCAAAATTGATAATCACCTCCCACATCATGGAAGATTTTCTTGACTTTCATGGTGCAAAGAAAAATAAGGACTGGGTGTTTTACCGTGCCATTTCAGCAGCAATTCGACACCTTTCCCTTGCCTGTTATTCCCAGCGTCACACCCTGGACCGGTTCGATTTTTACAATTTCGGGGATCAGAATCACACTGCCTTTAAACAGGAAGCACTGGATATGCTTCAATTTCTCCAGGATGCGATTCACCAGGCTGCACCTGTTGCCTTGGGGGAGGCAAAACGTTTGGAAATCACGATTCCGGAATCCGAATATGACCTGAACTATTTCCCGGGCATTGCCACGGCCAGTCAGCTGGAACATAATATTGACGACGCCATGCCCAAAAAGGATCAGAAAAAAAATCTGACACGAATCGCCAGTCAGTTTCTTGAACTGATCCGGGACTTTGAACAATTTACCTTTTATGAACGTTATGACCTTGAAACCATCTACAAGCTTGTCCCTGATGTTATCAACGAGGTGACAATCAGAAGCTATGAGATGCGGGTGCATAATATTCAGTCTTCCTTTGATTCCTATGTGGTCACGACGTTGCAATCCCCTGATGCATCACTTTTAAGCCAGTTGCGCAGTCATTTTTCCATCGTATTTCATATTCTTCAGGTGTTAGGACGTTTACTTCATTTTTATGAACGCCACCTGTATGATACCGGTTTTAAACAAGTTTATAAGCACATCACTTTGTCCCTTGGCGATCTCATTGATCCGGATGCTGTTCTGGACCGTGCCATGAATTATTGTTTATATTATGCAGGCCGCTTTTTATCCTCGGGCAAGGCTGTGGCTACAAAGGTTTTAAATGACAATATGGAATCGGGCACAATTGAAGTGGGAATTCCCAAAGACAGGGGCTTTCACAGCCGACCAAGCCTTTTGGTGGCAAAAATCGTTCAATATTATGGCGGCGAAGTTAAGCTTCATGTGGGAGAAGATCAGTTTGATGCATCCTCGGTCCTTGATATCCAGTGGGCCGGGGGAAAAATTAAAAAAGAGAAGATTGAGACGGTCGTCTTTGAGGGAGATTCCAGAGCGTTGAATGATTTAAAAATCCTTTCCGGCGTCAATTACGGCGAAGACCATATGGGTAAGGGTATTCCCTTGCCCAGTGAATTAAGTTATTTGATTTAACGTTTATGTCTGATGTAGAAAATAAAAAAAACGTTAAAAATATTGCTGTGATTGTGGCGGGCGGAAAAGGTCTGCGCATGCAGTCTACTGTTAAAAAACAGTTCATTGAGCTGGAAGGTGTTCCGGTAATCGTTCGTACGCTATCCGCCTTTGACGCGCACTTCCGGGTGAATGAAATTATTCTGGTGGTTCCGGAACAGGATCTGGATTTTATCCGCAACGACCTTTTGCACCGGTTTTCATTTTCTACACCGTTGCATATTATCCAAGGCGGTGTTACCCGTCAGGATTCCGTGGGTAACGGAGTTGATAAAGCGTTGAAAATTTGTGCCCGACCTGAAACAACATTTGTGCTGATTCATGACGGGGTCCGGCCCTTTGTGGGTGAAAACCTGATTGACCGGTGCCTTGATGGTGCTTTGAAAAATGGTGCCTGCATTCCGGCCCTGGGTATCTTAGATACCGTAAAAAAGGTTGATCACAACGGCAGGATCATCTGCACCCTTGACCGGGATGGACTGTTCCGGGCCCAGACACCCCAGGTTTTTCGCCTGGATCTGATTATCAAGGCTGTTTCCCATGCCTGGAATACCGGCTTTTCGGGCACAGACGAAGCCTCAGTCTGTGAACATGCGAAAATACCGGTGGCCATGGTGGACGGAGGTCCGTTTAACATCAAACTCACCGCTCCCCAGGATTTGATTTTCGCAGGCATACTAATCCGAGCAAAAGAAAAGGCTGAATTGACCGGGTTCTCTGATTCTATTATTTTATAAAGCCCCAGGGTTTACATTATTGCGAAATTGTGGCAGATTCAGAATATTTATGACATACTAAATCATCCCCGGAGGTACTTGAAATGGCGGAAAAGCCCGCGATCAAGATCGGATATCTTAAAATCACTGATCATTTCATTCTCGGTGTAACAGCTCGAAAATTGCAACAACGTATGGAAACCTTTCAACACTGCACACTGGAACCTGTGGTTAAAAACGGGTGGAATGAAGTTGCTGATGCGCTTGCTGTGAAATCCCTGGACGGGGCTTTGGTTCTGGCACCAACAGCCATGGATCTTTTCAAAGCCGGTGTTGATCTTAAACTGCTGTTGCTGGCCCATAAATCAGGCAGTGTTCTGGTTAAAAACAAAAGAGCCAGCATCAATTCCGTTGAAGATTTCGCGGGTAAGACCGTTTTGATTCCATATCAGCTCTCCATCCACAATATGCTGTTTCACAAACTGTTATCCGAGAAAGGGTTGAAACCCGGACGTGCCACGGAAAAGGGAATTGATGTTACCCTTGAGGTTGTTGCGCCTTTCCAGATGCCCGAAGCCCTTGAGTATGACGAAGAGGGCGAAATCGGCGGGTTTATCGTCGCTGAACCATTTGGTTCCCAGGTGATCGCAGCCGGGCATGGAGAAGAATTTGAGCTGTCAAAAAATTTGTGGGCCAAGCACCCCTGTTGTGTTTTTGTCATGCGTTCCGAGGTGATTGAAAATAATCCCGAAGCTATTCAGGAAATCTGCACAAGTTTTGTACGGTCCGGACTTGCCATTGATTCACAGCCTGAGCCGGCTTCAATTATTGGTGCTGAGTTTTTTTCCCAGGATAGGGATATTATCAGACGGGTGCTTACAGATCCGCCTGACCGGATTCTGACAGGAGAACTTTATCCCCAAAAAGAAGATCTTGATATAATTCAGAAATATATGATGGATAAAATGAATATTATGACTTCCCTTATTGATCTGGATGACTTTGTGGATACGCGTTTCGCCGACGCGGCAGGGGCAAAATAAAAATTTCAATAATGGAAATTAATCGTTCCGATCAGTCCATGGCTGTTATTATTTTGCAGAATCAATAAACCCATAAATTTTTTCCACGGCTTTTAAGCCCCAGGCGGGTTTTCCGGACAGGGTGGCGACATCATCCCGGTTGAGCTGATCCGTTGTCTGTTTGGCTGTCAGGCCTTGTTCCTTTAATTCAATAATGATTTTCATGATAGCAGCCTTGTATGCTTTCATATCCTGATCTGGCGAAATATCCGGTTTTATTGAGGGTGTGTCATCAATCAGCGCAGACAGGTTATCCATCCCAGGCGCATCAGCTGACTGTTCAGCCGGGCTTTGGACTTCTTTGTGTGAACGATCTGCATCACAGACCAGGGGCCAAAGATCATCTACATCGCTGGTTGGCTCATCATTTTCAGACTCAATAAGCTTGGACAGATCATCCACAGGTTCCTGGGGCTGTGGCGCTTTAATCAGGACGGATAAATCATCTAAGTCCTCAACAGCCTTTTCACCGTCAGGCGCAATAAGCTTGGACAAATCATCCAGATCTTCATTCAGATCCTTTGGGGCATCGGTATCCATATCCACAAGACTGAACAGATCATCAAGGCCGTCTTCATTGTGACCTCTAATATCTGGGGAATCAGACAAAGGCAAATCAGAATCAACTAATGTTGACAAATTATCCATATCATTTGACAGATTGTTTGTCTCTGGTGCTGACGGGGCTTCTTCCAGCAGGCTTTCAATATCGTTAAGGTCGCTGTGGGGATCAGAGTCATCGTTAATCAATGCAGACAGGTCATCAATATCGTCAGATGTCAGGGCTGTTTCATGGGTCAATAAAGACAGATCATCCATGTTGGAAGAACCGGTGTCGTCAAGATCTTCGTGCTCCTGACCTTTAAATGGATCTGGGTCTTCACGCAGAGGGTCATTTTCATCAAAACCGGTATCCAAAGTGCTTTGGTCAAGCCTGGTTGATTCTTCCAGAGCTAAGCTTTCCATGGCACGTCCGGCAATTTCCATCGCCTGGGGAGCAACGCTGCGCTGCTCGTGCATCTTTTGCAATGCCAGGGCTATGCTCGTCATTGCATCGGCTTTTTTCTCTTCAGCAGCAGCCCGTTTTTCCATTGCGTTTGCTTTTTTTTCTTCCACCCGGGCAAGTGCTTCCTGGGCTGAAGCAATACGGTCCTGTTTTTTTATATATACCTGGAACAGATCCTTGAACATAGATACCGCCTCCCTATCCAAAGGAATTGTCCCTTGACTGTCGGTAAAATGTTGTACCCTTGCCGTGGCGTTAAGCATTTCTGCTTCCTGTGCAAGGCAAGTTTCGACCTGTTGGGGCAGCATACCTGCATCCAGAAACTTTTTGATTTTTAAAAGGGTGGTAACCGCCTGTTCAGTGTAACATGTTCCATCGTTGACAATTTGTGTGGCAAGCCATGGGCTGAATCGACGTAAAATGAATTTTAAAGTGGCCTTCCCCATATCCAGCTCATCTATCAGATCCGCAATGGTCAATAGCTTTGAATGGGTCATTATATCCCTCATTTGCGACAGTTCATAAAGTTAAATGATTTCTCTATTCTTATCATAAAAGTAAGGATATCAAAAGCGTTTATCGTAAAGGAGAGTAAGGATCACGAAAAATTTCCCCACCCCAATAGAGCGACGGTTTTTTGCCTATTTTCAAAGCGCGTCAATGGGCGCAATATTGAAGGCCCATTGGCGCAACGTGAAACCAGGTAAAAAGACAAGCAAAATGGGGGGATTTATTTTTTTCTGACATAAAATTTGGGGAAATTGGGGCCATTTTCATGGGATTGCAGCCGATTCATCAATTATCAAACACGCTCTAAGGCCCATGATCAGAATTAAATCTGCCACAGATACGCCGGATTTTAAGTCACCATCAAGGCACGCCACTGGACGCATATTGGTTATATGTGTCCTTTGGCGTAACGCCGAGAGTGACTTAAAAGACAAGTAGATGGGCGATTTTATTTTGATCATGGGCCTAAGAGCTTGTTTGCTAATTAGGGGATCGAAGCGAAATCTCATGAAAATGAGAACCAATTTTTACAAATTTTCTGTTAATAGCCGGACTCTTCGCATAAAATTTGAGAGAATTGGGGCCATTTTCATGAGATTGCAGCCGATTCATCAATTACCAAACAATCTCTGAGGATTAACCAAAAAAAATTTCGTCCTATTATACTTTACAATTTTACAATAAACATTCTAAATATACAAGATTATGATTTCCCAATGGGTCACATAAAAATAATAAGGACTAAGTATGGTATAAAGTATGACAGATCAAAATGGATGGACAAAATCAAGTTGGAAAAATTATACGGCTCTTCAACAACCCAACTGGCCGGATCAAGAAGCGTTGGAAAAAGTCACTAAAGATTTGGCGTTGCTGCCGCCACTGGTTTTTGCAGGGGAAATAAGAACATTAAAGGGTCTGCTGGCCAAGGCCGCAAAAGGGGATGCGTTTCTGATTCAGGGCGGGGACTGTTCAGAAGATTTTTCCCAAGTCACGGCACCCATCATCAGGGACACCATGAAGGTTTTACTGCAGATGGCTGTTGTTATGGCCTATGCCGGTGGAAAACCAGCCATAAAAGTGGGCCGGATTGCCGGGCAGTTTGCCAAACCCCGTTCGTCAGATACGGAAACTGTTGATGGCGTTGAACTGCCGTCATATCGTGGTGATATGGTTAATAGAAACGAATTTTCCATCAGCACGCGCACCCCGAATCCTAAATACATGCTTAAGGGGTATTATCTGGCTGCCTCCACCCTGAACATTTTGCGGGCATTTACCCGGGGCGGGTATGCAGCCCTGCACAGGGTCCAGGCCTGGAACCAGGAATTTGTGGCCCAATCCCCCATGGGGCGATCCTATAACCGTCTGGCCAGGCAGATTGATCAGGCTATAAAGTTTATGAATACAATCGGAATTCCCACGGATATTTCCCAGATCAATCAAACCCAGTTTTTTACCTCCCACGAAGCCCTTTTACTGCCTTACGAAGAGGCGTTGACCCGGATTGATTCCACCACCGGGGACTGGTATGATTGTTCTGCACATATGCTTTGGATTGGTGAACGCACCCGGCAGCTGGACGGTGCCCATGTTGAATTTTTAAAGGGGGTGCTCAATCCAATTGGGGTTAAAATCGGTCCGGACCATGATATTGATAACATCAAGCAGCTCATTAAAGCCCTTAATCCAGAAAACGAACCCGGAAGATTGACCCTGATCACCCGGATGGGGTGTGATCATATTCAAAATAAACTGCCGCACCTGCTCCGGGAAATTAAAAAAGAGGGGCATCATATTGTGTGGAACTGCGATCCCATGCATGCCAATACCTACATATCGCAATCCGGACACAAAACCCGGGATTTTAATGATATTTTAAAGGAGATTACCCGGTTTTTTGAGATTCACTGGGCAGAAGGAACGGTGCCGGGAGGCGTTCATCTTGAAATGACCGGTAAAAACGTAACTGAATGTGTGGGCGGGGCCAGAAATATTGTCAGTGAAGAACTTCACAATCGATACGATACCACCTGTGATCCGCGGCTCAATGCCGAGCAAAGCCTGGAGGTGGCGTTTCAGATTGCTGATATGATTAAGCACTAAATGTGATCATTGTGTTAAAGGGTAATAGGATCACGAAAACAACATTCAAAGCTGGTGTCGTGCAGTTTGATGTGAAAAACGGGCAGATCCGGGGCAAATTTTTGGTTGCCGTTGGGCAGGACCGCAGGGGAGATATCTACGGTTAATATAAATCATAAAATTGTTACACTGGACGAGATGTGCCGTCTATCCCGGGAATACACAACCCTTGGCCGGACCGTTGTGTTTACCAACGGCTGCTTTGACATTCTCCATGCAGGCCATGTGGCCTACCTTGAAAAGGCCAAATCATTCGGGGATGTGCTGGTTCTTGGGCTGAACTCTGATGTATCCATCCGGCAGATTAAGGGCGATCTTCGGCCTGTGATCTGCCAGGTGCAGCGGGCGCGTGTTGTGGCGGCTCTAAGCTGTGTGGATCATGTGGTACTGTTTGATTCGCCTGATCCCGGGGATTTGATTCAACGCATTGTTCCCCATGTTCTGGTCAAGGGAGCGGACTGGCCCGAGGATAAAATTATTGGGGCCAGATTTGTCAAAGACAGCGGCGGACGCGTGGCGCGCGTGGCCTTTGAGGAAGATATTTCCACATCAAAGATCATTGAGCGTATTGGGCAAAGATTTTATGGTGGTGCCTAGCCCTTTAACATTTTATCATCTGAATGTGTTCCCTGGGCTGGTCCATGGCGTTTTTTCCAGGTCCGAAGGGTTCAGCAAAGGTGATTTCCAAGGATTGAATGTGGGATTGCATACCGGCGATGACCCGGATATTGTGAACCGGAACAGGGCATTGATGCTGTCGTCTATGGGCCTGACCCGGGCGCTTTTTTTAAATCAGGTGCACGGCACCGGCATTGCTGTGATTAGATCGGAAAAAGAGGCAGCGCAGGCTGTCTGGAAAGGGCAGGGGAGGGCACCTTCTCTAATATTTAAAGCAGATGCCGCTGTTACAAATCTTAAAGGCCTTGGGCTTGTGATCCAGGTGGCAGACTGCCAGGCGGTTGTTCTGTACGACCCGCAAAAAGAGGTGATTGCCAATGTCCATTCCGGCTGGCGGGGCAGTGTGGCTGATATTATTGGCCGCTGCATTGATACCATGGTGACTCAGTTCGGGTGTACCCCTGCGGACATCCGGGCGGGCATCTCCCCCTCCCTTGGCCCCTGCTGTGCACAGTTTATAAATTATAAGCGGGAGATCCCCAAAGGATTGTGGCCATATAAAGAGAAAGGCCGCCCCTATTTTGATTTCTGGCAGATCTCCCGGGATCAGCTTGGGGCTTGCGGTGTGTTGGATGAACACATTGAAACCATGGGGCTTTGCACCCGGTGCCGTACCGATCTGTTTTATTCTTACAGAGCAAACAAGGTCACCGGACGCTTTGCCGCAGTGATTGTGCTTAAAGATTAAGGATGCCGGATAATGGATAAATCGGAACAGTTTTTTTTAACCCGCACGGTCAAAGCAGCAGGTTGAGCTGCCAAATTGGATCCAGGGGGCCTGGATAAAATCGTTTCAAAACTTGAACTGCCGTCCCATCCGGATTTGATCATCGGACTTGAACATCCGGATGATGCCGGTGTATTCCGTTTGTCCCAAGATACCGCCATCGTCCAGACCCTTGATTTTTTGACGCCTGTGGCCGATGACCCCTATGAGTTTGGTCAGATTGCTGCGGCCAATTCATTGTCAGATGTCTATGCCATGGGGGGCATGCCCATTACTGTGATGAATATTGTCTGTTTTCCGTCATGCGACATTGAAAAAGATATTCTTCCCAGAATTCTTGAAGGCGGGCTTGATAAAATTAAAGAGTCGGGCGCAACCCTTGTGGGCGGCCATTCCGTGGATGATTCTGAAATCAAGTACGGGTTGTCGGTGACCGGTATCGTTCACCCGGACCGGATTTGGGCCAACAGCCGTGCAAGGGTGGGGGATGCTGTTCTTTTAACCAAACCCATCGGCACCGGCGTTATTGCCACGGCGGCCAAAGGCGGACTTGCATCCGATGACCAGGTTAAACAGGCGATAAAAAATATGTCTACCCTGAACAAAAAAGCCGCGCTGATCGCTAAAGATTTTCATGTCCATGCCTGTACTGATGTCACAGGCTTCGGGCTCGGGGGACATTTGCTTGAAGTGGCCAAAGGCGCGGATATTCGCATTGAAATTTATACGGAAAAGATCCCAGTGCTGGATGGCGTAATGGACTTGGCCGCCATGGGCCTGCTTCCGGAGGGTGCACATAAAAACAGACGTTTTTTTACCCCCCATATCCGTGTGGCAGAAGGAATCGACCGGGTGCAAATCGATTTAATGTTTGACCCCCAGACTTCAGGCGGGCTTTTGCTTTTTATGGCCCGGAAACAGGCGGCACAATGTGCGGATATCATGAAAAAAAACGGCATTTCGGCCAGGTTGATCGGAAAGGTGAAGGGGCCGTATACCAACGGATTCCTTGATATTATGTAAACGCTTGTTAGGTAATTGATGAATCGGCTGCAATCCCATGAAAATGGGATTTCGCTTCGATCCCCTAATTCCCAAACAAGCTCTAAATCATTTTTTCACGTTGACTTCATCCGGATCATATGATATTTGTTCTCAAGATAATTTAAAGATCTAAATTGCCGGTTGATCGGCAAACAAGCTGCCGGTGAAAGGTTGATGAAAATGGCAGATAAAGATAAGGGAAAAACCTTTCGTGAGCTGGGATATTTTGCCAGTCTTGGCATCTCCGTGGCTCTTTCCATTGTCATCGGACTGGCGCTGGGATACTGGCTGGATACTGTTTTTGATACAAAACCCGTTCTTTTGCTGGTAGGGCTTGGGTTCGGTATAGCAGCCGGGTTCAGCAACATTATCAGGGCTGGAAAAAAAGCGGAAAGATATTAAATGGACGAGCTTGAAAAAATAGTAGATTTTATCACACGAACCAACTGGATTCTGTTTCTGGGGTCCAGTCTGGCGGCATTGATTCTGGCCCCCCCGAAAGTATATCTTGGGATTTTTCTGGGCGGCTTGATTGTGACAATCAACTTTCATGTGCTCAAAAATACAGTGGATAAAAATCTCAACCCAAAGCGGGTGCTTGAAAAGGGAAAATCTCTGATCGGTGCGCTTCTGGTGAAATATTATCTGCGTTTTGCATTGACGGCAGTGATTATTTTTCTGTTGATCGTAAACCGCAGTGTACATCCGGCAGGGCTTTTGGCAGGCCTTTCCGTAGTAGTGGCGAGTACGTTTGTCGCAGCGGCAATTGAATTAACCAAGATTATATTCAGGGAGGCGGTTTAAGGTGGAACATCCATATCTATTTCTTACTTCGTTATTTAGTTCGTTTGGTCTGGAAGAATGGGCAGGAGCCCATCCGCATGTCACTTACATGTGGTTTGCAATGATAATTCTTGTTATTCTCGGCTTGATTGGCGGTAAAAGTGTCGCCCTTGTACCCAAGACTGCTCAGAATTTTTTCGAGGTGATCATTTCCGGACTTGAAGAGTTTATGGTTGATATTACCGGTGAAGAGGGAAGAGATTCCTATCCACTGCTGCTGACTGTTTTCCTGTTTGTTCTTTTAGGCAACCTGTTCGGCCTGATTCCCGGATTCTACCCGCCCACAGCCTCCATCAACACGACTGTTGCCCTGGCCATCATTGTTGTGGCCTGGAGCCATGTGATAGGCATCAAAAAACACGGTGCAAAATATATTAAACATTTTCTGGGCCCCGTACCGCTGCTTATGCCCCTTTTCTTTATCATTGAAATCATTGGGCACCTGGCACGGGTACTGTCTTTGACTTTGCGTCTCTTCGGTAATATGATGGGCCATGAGCTGGTGGTAGGTATCCTTTTGATGCTGGCCGGTCCTTTTCTGGTGCCGCTTCCCATCATGGCCATGGGTATCCTTGTTTCTTTGATACAGGCTATCGTGTTCTTCCTGCTGCCTACCATGTACATTGCTGGCGCCATTGAAGAAGCACATTAAATTTGATGAATCAAGACCCATGGTCAAAATAAAATCCCCCATCTGCTTGTCTTGTAAGCCGCCATTGGTGTGCCTTGATGGCGACTTAAAATCCGGCGTGCAGCTGTGGCAGATTTAATTGTGACCATGGGCCTAATCTTAGGCGTTTTTACGGGATTTTGGAAGAAGCCCGTTCGGTTATAACATTTTATTAAAGGAGTAAATCTCATGGAATTTCTCGTTGGTAGTGTCTGGGCAGCAGGTTTTGCCATTGGTATCGCTGCATTTGGTTGCGGCATTGGTCAGGGCCTTGGTTTGAATGGTGCCATGTCCGGTATCTCAAGAAACCCTGAAGCAGCTGGTAAAATCCAGGTGAACATGCTGATCGGTCTTGCTCTGATCGAATCTTTGTGTATCTATGCGCTTGTTGTTGCGATGATCCTTCTGTTCGTTCATCCTGCAATCGCTCCTGCTGTTGATGCACTTGGCGGACATTAATACGCAGCTGTTTAACAATACATTCGTTTAAAAAGGGATGTCTCTTTATGGAGATATCCCTTTTGTTTTTTCTTGCATGAATAAAGTTATCCTGATATTATCTGTGATAACGTATTAAATTTCGTAAATGACATTTAAATGAAAATCCCGACAGATTACGAAAATATCGTGATAGTATGAGAATTTCTATTTTGGGGAGCAATACTACCACCCCAAGGGTGTTGAATTCACTTGGGTGTAATAGACCAGGTCAGATCCGGCTGTTCAACTACATCAACTCGCGAGAAGGAATAGAATGACTGAAGATTCCATAGAGTTCCAGCCGATACCCGGAGAAGATGCCGAGTACGGACAAGTTCGCCATTTGTTCCGGGTGTCGGTCTCCATAATAGATGATATCTGGGTAAACTTTGGCGGAAACGAATACTTAGTAATCAATTTATCTTCAACCGGTGTTGCCGTAAAGGTCAATTCTTGCCTTGAGTTTGATTCCGGCCAGATTACAGATGATGCCCGTTTAAGGATTGGGGATGTCAATATTACAGGAGTATGCGCCAAGGCGATCCACTGCTCCGTGCATGATTCAGGCTGTTTTCAGTTTGGATTTCAATGGGTGGACATGACTACTGAACACAAAGAAACGTTGGAGCAGGCCATTGGGCAGCTCAAAGTAAAGGCCTTGATAGTTAAAGACCTGTTTGAAGAACACCCATAAAAAAATGGTGACATAGGAATGGTTGAGAAAAAAAATGTCATGGACAGCCTTCTAAGTACTGATGACAACGAGTTTGACGGTTCATCAAAGGAGTTAGACTGCCTGATTTACAGAAGCAGCGCCGATGAAGCTGAATATAGGTTTTCGAACCTGGTTTCAAAACCGTCATGGACTTTGTCCAAACAAAATGTTTCAGCGGAAATATGGGAAGGAAAGGCCAAAATCAGAATAAAGGTTGGTGATGATGAAACATCCCATATTTCCATGCGCAAACTGGCAAGTATTGCTGTTGATGCTATTATGGCCGAGTTACAAAAGGAGAAGGATCAGTGATTATAACCTGTCCCAAATGTGCCAAAAATCATAAAGTAAATCCTGACGCATTGAAACCGTTTGCAGATGCCGGCAAAAAAAATATTATGGCCAGCTGCAAATCATGCAAGTTTAAATTTCCAGTAGCCCTTTCCTCTCTTCTGGCATTGGAAGAAAAACCTGCTAATAGAGAACGCCAATTAGGATCTGTGGCCAGAAAGATCTGCATCACCCTAAGCAAGGGTGGCGTAGGTAAAACTACCACCAGTGTGAATCTTGGTGCAGGTCTTGCATTGGCCGGCTATAAAGTACTTTTGGTGGATACTGATACCCAGGGGCAGTCCTCTTATATTCTCGGGAAAAAGCCCGGTGCCGGCCTGACCGAACTTTTAACCCGTGAACTTACGCTCTCTGACTGCCTCACCGAGGCACGGAATAATCTATGGCTGCTTTCGGGTGGGAAATCCCTGGCAGGCGTTAAGCGTATTATTGATAAAAAAAGTTTTGGTGCTGAGTTTACCTTGTCCGAAGCTTTAAGTCCTTTGGACAAGCAGTTCGATTTTATTTTGATTGATACATCTCCTGGGTGGGATCAGTTGGTTGTTAATGTCCTTTTTTATTCAACCGAGGTGATGGTGCCTGTTGCCCTGGAAGTTATGCCGTTGCATGGGATGTCCGAGTTTATGAAGAGCCTGGGTGCCATTCAGAAGTACAGAAGTGAAATTGAACTAAAATACATTGTGCCCACATTCCTTGATTTACGGATCAAGGGACCAAAGGTGCTGTACAACCAACTTAAAAATTTGTATCCCCAGCAATTATGTAGACCCATTCGTTATAACGAAAGTCTGGCTGAAGCGCCTTCCTTTGGGAAAACCATTTTTGAGTTTGCACCGGGCTCAACAGCCACGGAGGACTATCGGAGTCTGGTTCGTAAAGTGTCTGGAAACGAATTTGCTCTTCTTAAATAATGCCCGTCTATACGAATAAATAAAATTTTCATCGCAATTATTTAGTGGTAACGGGAAAATCATTTTCATGGAATTTCGCTTCGATTCCCTAATTATCAAACACGCTCTAAGCAAAGCCAAGGAGATCTTCAAGTGATAAGCTTTGACGGTAAAGGGGTTACTGTCATTCGACGGCAGTTGTCAGAGCTAAAAACCCGTTTGGGAAAAGGTGAAAAGCGTCAGAAGAAAAAAGTATCTCCTGACCAACGTGATTCCGGTTCTGCTCGGCGATCAGGCGAACATAATCCAGGATCATAGTGCCGATGTTGTTTATGCCCTGGACATGTTCCATCAGGTGGACGATCCGGCGGGTTTTCTGGCCGACATTCATCGCATCATCAAACCCTAGGGGGTTTTCTATCTGGAAAACGGTCACCAGCGCCGCAGCCAGAGTCTGAAAGAAATCAACCGTTCCGATAAATGTTCTGTGACCGCAGAACACAAACGGTTTATGGAAGTGAAGCCGCTGCAGGATTTGCGTTGACCGGTATCTTCGTGTAAAGGATTTCATCATGTGCGCTGTGGGTCGGGCTCATGTAATGAACAGGGTGTTACGTGAGCCTGGCCCGGATTAACTTACGACTTACCAATGCAGAAATTTTTAATCAATAAAGAGGCGTTAGGTCCAAAGAAGGCCGTCATCCATGGCCAGGATGCAAAACATATATACAAAGTACTCAGGCTTAAACCCAAAGATACCATTTCCATGACCGATGGTCATGGTACTGATTTTACCGGTTGCATCAATAAGGCTGCTGCTGAATATGTGGAAATTTCCATTTTAAGTGAAAAAAAAAGTCTCACAGAATCGCCTCTCGACCTGACCTTGTGTACGGCCATGCTGAAATACAACAAGATGGATGAGGTCATTAAACAGATTACCCAGCTTGGGGTAACTCGCTGGATTCCTTTTTATTGTAAAAGAGCCATTCCATTGTCAGGTCAAAAAAGGGAGAAAAAACAGATTCAAAGATGGCAAACCATTGCCCGGGAGTCTTTAAAGCAGTGCGGACGATCTCGCCTTGTTGATATTATCCCGCCCATGGATTTCCAACAGGTTCTGGCCTTCTCAAAAGGCTGCTCACATAAATTTGCTTTCTGGGAAACCTCGGACCGTCCCCTTGCCGGATCAGTCCCAGGAGAAAATAGCAAAGCGGTTATCCTGATCGGTCCAGAGGGTGGGTTTGAAGAAGAAGAGATCAGACATGCCGTTGAATTCGGGTTTACAAGCTATTCCCTTGGCCCCAGGATTTTAAGGGCAGAAACAGCAGCGGTATGTGCCTGTGGTTTAATCCAGTATTTGCTTGGTGATATGGGGGGGCGCTAAAAATAATATCCTTAACGCTTTTCTAATTTTTTGCTTGACTTAAATGGTTAAAGACCATATAGAACTGACGTTGTTTGATGTGCCCAGGTAGCTCAGTCGGTAGAGCAGGGGACTGAAAATCCCCGTGTCAGCAGTTCAATTCTGTTCCTGGGCACCACGTTAAAAAAAATATTAGATAGGCTTTCAACGATTTTGTTGAAAGCTTTTTTTAATTTTTACCCTTTACCCATAAAATTGATAGATGGATTCTGTCTATTGGGTTAATTGCCCTGGTCAGGCCGATGGTCTGCCCGCTGGTTCGCAAAGAAGCAGTTCACCCAATTTTTTGTCCTTTTCCTGCCAGATTTGATTGAGCCAATCACAGAATTGTTGCTTATACTCATCATTATTAAAGTCACCACCGATCATCTGTTCGGGCACAGGGAATACATCTATGTCCACAATGATCGTTTTTGTTTTGCCTGAGATATAATCCCAGAAGGTTGGCACCCCGCCTGGATAGGCAATGGCGACATTGATAATATTGTGAAGGTATTCGCCCATGGAGCCCAGCACAAAGCCAATACCGCCTGCCTTGGGCAAGAGGAGCCGCTCAAAGGGAGAGTTTTGACGTTCATGTTTTTCCGGGGTAAACCGGGTACCTTCCACAAAATTCATCACCGACACCGGGGTATGCTTGAATTTTTCACACGCCTTGCGGGTGCTTTCAAGATCTTTTCCCTTCAGGTGAGGGTTAGCTTCAAGGTATTTTTTGGAATACCGTTTCATGAACGGAAAATCCAGCGCCCACCAGGCAATCCCCAGAAAAGGTATCCAGATCAGTTCTTTTTTTAAAAAAAATTTCAGCATGGGGATTTTACGGTTAAAGATTTTATGCAGAACCAGGATGTCCACCCAGGACTGGTGGTTGGATATGACAAGATACCACTGCTTTTTTTTCAATGGGGTCAATCCGTTCACCTGCCAGTCTATCTTGTTGAACAGATCACAATTCATGCAGTTGATACTGATCCACAGGGTTGCAATCCCAATAAGGATTTTGTCCAGTAACACCACCACTCCTTTAAAGGGCAGAATACATTTTAAAATGGCGGTTAAAAAAAAAGGCACAGCCAGGCAAAGGGTGTTCATTAAATATCCAATAAATGACAGTACCCCCTTAACCGCGAAGGGAAGAATATCCAGCATGACAGAGAACTCCTTTTTTATAAAATCTTGTGGTATTCATAATGTTTTTCTGCATATAAGGTCAATAACTTAATTCGTGCCCGGACGGAAAACCCGTCCGTGTTTGGACAAAGTAAAATTAAAGGGAACGTTATGGATGATTACTCCTATCACTTGATTTTAGGTGAGCAGGTTGATTTTTTAAGTGGCGAAACGATTACGGACACCCACGATGAACGGTACCGTCAACAAATTGTCCGGCATCTGGTAAACGAACTGGGATTTGATAAATCAGATATTGAGGCAGGGCGGGACATAACACTGCGCACCATTGGACGCAGTGAGGTTGTGAAAGCTGATTTTCTGGTATACGGCAATCAACGTGCTGTCATGATGGTCAATTATGCCCCGGGATCCCTTGTGACCCGGCGTTTGCCAACTCTGGCATTGTCACGGTTGATTTTTGAGTACCAGATCCCTTGGGTGGTGATCACCAATGGTGAGGATGCCGAACTGATTTCAGGAAATACCGGAAAGGTGCAAGCACAGGGGATATCTGCCATTCCCGGGCCTGATCATCATCTTATAAAATCTTTGCCGGATACATTTGAAACGGTGTCCGCCAAAAAACGTAGTCAGGCTGAAAAGATTGCTTTTGCCTGCTTGGTACATGGGGCTTGTATGTTCGAAAACTATTGTGACGAATGTTAATGGGTGTTTGATCATGGACCTAAAACCCGGCCCAGATAAAACCCCGTATGGGATAATGGTGTACCAGCGACTTGCTCCGGGGTGCCTTTAGCGATGATCTGCCCGCCTTGGTCCCCGCCTTCGGGGCCAAGATCAATCACATAATCTGCACATTTAATGACATCCAGGTGATGTTCAATGACCACTACGGTGTTGCCTGCATCCACAAGTCTGTCCAGCACAGCCAAAAGCTTTTTGATATCATCGGTATGCAGGCCTGTGGTGGGTTCATCCAGAATGTAGATGGTTTTCCCCGTACTTTTTTTGGACAGTTCCCTGGCAATTTTTATACGCTGGGCTTCCCCGCCGGACAGTGTGGTGGCAGCCTGGCCCAGTTTGATGTATCCCAACCCTGTTTCCACCAGTGTGGCAAGGGTGTGCCGAATTGATGATATATTGTCAAAAAATTCAAGGGCCTGATTGATGGTCATGTCCAGAACCTGGGCGATATTTTTTCCTTTGTACTTTATTTCAAGGGTTTCCCGGTTAAATTGTCTGCCTTTACAGACATCACAGATCACATAAACATCAGGCAGAAAATGCATCTCAATTTTAACAATGCCGTCCCCTTTGCAGGATTCGCACCTGCCGCCCTTGACATTAAAACTGAACCGCCCGGACTTGTATCCCCGGGCCTTTGCCTCGGGTGTCTGTGCAAACAATTCCCGTATATGGGTCAGACTTCCTGTGTAGGTGCCCGGGTTGGATCTCGGGGTTTTGCCGATGGGGGACTGGTCAATATGGATAACCCGGTCAATATATTCCATGCCTTCTATGGCGGCATGTTTTCCTACGGGTTTTTCAGATCTGTTCATCCGGCTTGCAAGGGCCTGGTAAAGGGTGGACAGAACCAGGGTCGATTTTCCTGATCCTGATACCCCGGTCACACAGGTTAAACATCCTAACGGAAACGACACATCAATATCTTTAAGGTTGTTTTCACTTGCCTTTTGAACCGTTAGAAATTTTTGGGTGCCTGTACGCCTTATGTCAGGCACAGGGATTTTTCGTTTTCCGGACAGATATTGCCCAGTGAGACAGGATGCGTTGACCAGCTCTTCGGGCGGACCTGAAAACATCACCTGTCCGCCGTGAACACCGGCTTTGGGACCCACATCAACAATGTAATCTGCGGCCAGCATGGTCTGTTCATCATGCTCCACCACCAGTACGGTATTGCCAAGATCCTTTAGATGCATCAACGTACTGAGCAGGCGGGCATTGTCCCGCTGGTGAAGACCAATGCTGGGCTCATCAAGCACATAAAGGATCCCGGACAGTTTGGAGCCGATCTGAGTGGCCAGCCGGATGCGCTGGCTTTCTCCGCCCGAAAGGGTTGCAGCGGACCGGTCAAGGGTGAGATAGTCAAGGCCCACATCTTCCAGAAAGGAAAGCCGCTGGGACAGTTCACCAAGAATGGATTCAGACACGGCTTTTTCCCGGCCTGTCCATGGGCGTGTGTTAAAAAAAACAATGGCTTGTTTGACGGACATAGTTGTAATCTGATGGATGGTTTTATCTGCCACCTGTACGGCCGAAGCGTCAGGGTTCAAACGGGAGCCATAACATTTAGGGCAGACTTTATACCCCATGTATTTGCCAAGCTCTTTTCTGACTGATGCTGATTTTGTATGCCGGAAACGCCGGGCAAGTTGTTCAATGACCCCTTCAAAAGGTTTTTCATAAACAATTTTTTTGCCGGCCTGTTCAACATAAAAGGGGATGTTATGGATGCCGGACCCCAAAAGAACAACCCGTTGAAAGTCCGCATTAAGGTCCTTAAAAGGAGTATAAATATCTTCATTATAATGGGTTACCAGGGCATCTAAAAATTCCATATGACGGACGGAATCCTTTTCGGCCCAGGGCAGTACCGCCCCCTGGCGCAGGGAGAGGTGGTGGTTGGGGACAATTTTTTCAGGGTCGAATTCCTTCAGATGGCCAAGGCCGTCACAATGGGGACATGCACCCTGGGGTGAATTAAACGAAAAACGGGCTGGGGTAAATTCAGCATAAGAGATGCCGCAGGTGTGGCAGGTGGCTGATTCACTGAACAGGGTCTGTGTTTTTAGATCCAGATTATCGATAACCACCTGGCCTTGTGCCAGGGATAGGGCGGTTTCAACGGAATCGGTGAGCCGTTGTTCAATTCCTGGTTTTAAAATCAGCCGGTCCACCACCACTGCGATGGTATGTGCTTTTTTTTTATCAAGTTGGGGGGTGTCTTCGATTAAGCAGACGTGCCCGTCAATTTTGAGCCGGGCAAACCCGTCTTTTTTCAAGTGATGGATAAGCGTTTCATGCCCGCCTTTTCTGTTTGTGACCACAGGGGCCAATACCATTATTTTCTGGGGTTTTTCAGGCATTGGAAAAAGGATGCCCTGTATGATCTGGTCAATGGATGCCGATGAAATGGGTTTGCCGCAAATATGGCAGTGGGGTGTGCCGATCCTGGCAAAAAGAAGCCGCAGGTAATCATAAATTTCCGTGACGGTTCCCACTGTGGATCTTGGATTGTGGGAGGCGGTTTTTTGTTCAATGGCAATGGCTGGAGATAACCCCTCTATGGCATCCACATCCGGTTTGTCCATCCGGCCTAGGAATTGGCGGGCATAGGTGGATAAAGATTCCACATAACGTCTCTGGCCTTCGGCATAAAGGGTGTCAAAGGCCAGGGTGGATTTGCCGGAGCCTGACAGCCCGGTGATGACGGTCAGACTGTTTTTAGGGATGCTGACATCAATATTTTTCAGATTATGGGTTCTGGCGCCTTTGATTATAATGTGATCCATTGCCATGACTATGGTCTGCCATGCCTTTTGTGATTAATCGCCTGGACAGCCGCCATTTTAATGGCCTCTTTCATGCTTGTGGGGTCTGCAATTCCTTTCCAGGCAATGTCATAGGCGGTACCATGGTCCACGGATGTACGTATAATGGGAAGCCCGATGGTGGTGTTCACCCCGTCCCTGAAATGTATCAGTTTAAAAGGGATCAACCCCTGGTCGTGATACATGCAGATCACGGCGTCAAACCGGCCGTCAACCGCATTGAAAAATACGGTATCCGGAGGGTGCGGCCCTGTGATATCAACCCCTTGTTCCTGGGCGTTTATGACGGCCGGTAAAATAATATCCGTCTCTTCGTGACCGAACATGCCCGCTTCGCCTGCATGGGGATTGAGGCCTGCCACGGCAAGCCTGGGGGTTTGGATGCCAAAACGTGTGATCAACGTGTCCTGGGTCAGGTTGATGATTCTTGTGATCTCCCGGCTGCTCAGTTGCTCCGGTACCTGGGATAAGGGGATGTGAATGGTAGTTAAAACCACTTTCAGGCGTGATCCTGCCATCATCATGGCAAAATTATCCGTCCCTGTTTTATCTGCAATTAATTCTGTATGGCCATGAAAAGATGACCCGGCCAGTTTCAGGCCTGTTTTGGTTATGGGGGCTGTGACCAGGGCATCAATGGCACCGGACAAGGCAAGATCCACCCCGGTATTGATATAGGTTTCCATGGCGCTTCCGGTATCCGGGGTGGGGTGGCCAAGTTCAGTGACATCCGGATTCAAGTTGGAAAGGCAAACCAGCCCCCCCCTGGGGAGATTAGAAAAATCGTAATGCAAATCGTCGGTCGTGGCTAACTTAGAAAGTGCCTTCAAATTAACATCGCCTTTTTTTAATATGTCAAGATCACCTAAAACAACAGGGATACATACATTCATAATTTCAGGGTCAGCAAGACTTTTAAGTACTATTTCAGGGCCAATACCTGAAGGATCTCCCATAGTTATACCTAAAACAGGCCGGTTTGAACTGATATCCATAATTAACTATTGCTGTTATTTATTATGTTAAATTTAAAACATATACTATTGGCTCACCACCGTTGTAAATACAATTTGGGGGAAATTTGTGAAACCCTTATTAGTTTAAGGCTTGACAATTTTTTTAATTTTTGTCTAATTAGAAGTAATTCATAGAAAATCGGCAAGAATCGGAGGAAAAAAAAATAACATTCTGTGCGAATTTTTAATTTTTAAAAAAATACCTTTTGAAAATAGAGAGTTGTCGAACCCATTGTAATCAGTAAGCATTCTCATTGTTTCACAAAAAATATACTATAAAAACAGTAGATTAAAAAAATATACCACACGGTTTTCTAACTGGGATCCAACGATCTTTATTCCATTTGACCAATAAATCAGATTCACATAAAAACACTGACCAAGATGTTGTAGTCTCTATAATCGCTGTTTTTAACCCCAAACGTTCTAAGCCGCTTTGCTTTGTATTTTTTGGAAGGCTGTGTATTGTTTAATGGATTCATTGTTAAAGAAAGTTAAGCTGCATATTAAAGAATTAGTTCCAGATCATTGTTATCGGATGTGGATTGAACCTGTTATATTCTGTGCCCATGATGCTGATACGCTTGTGTTGTCAGTGCCCAATGATTTCTATGTCAAACGGCTTAAAGAAAACTATTTAGGCTTTTTTGAAGAGGGGTTTTTACGTTTGGGTCAAAAGGCCCACATTGAATTCAAGGTTGGCAAAAAAAAGATAAAATCCGGGCAACTCAAATCAAGTCTGACCCAGGGGCAAACAGGCCGGGCACAAAAAACAGCCGGTGTGTTGCCTGGCACTCCGGCACATGTGGGTATTCCATCGGACTTTCATCCACAGTTGCCCGGCATGACACCGGCATTTAATTGCGGGCGCATGCTTAAAAAGAATTTTACCTTTGACGATTTTGTTGTGGGGGACAATTCCAGTTTTGCCTATACCGCTTCCTTATATCTGGCCCAGGGTAAACTTAACGGCACCGGCGTACTTTTTCTTTTGGGCAAGACAGGTCTTGGCAAAACCCATCTATCCCAGGCCGTGGGCCACCATATGCTGACGCAAGACGCAGCCCAGCGGGTCTTTTATGTCACAGCCGAAGACTTCACCAATGAAATGATCTATTCCTTGAGAAATAAAAGTATTGATCAGTTTAAGGAAAAATACCGTCTTAAATGTGATGTACTGATCCTGGAAGATGTCCATTTTCTGACCGGAAAGTCCGCCACCCAGAAAGAGCTTGCCATGACCCTGGACTATCTGATTGATGCAGATAAGAAAATTATTTTTTCCGGCTGCGAACGGCCCGATCAGATCCCTAATTTAAATGATAATCTGAAATCCAGGTTGAATATGGGGGTTGTCACAGAGATCAAAGCCCCTGATTTTGGCACCCGGGTTAGAATTTTAGACAAAAAATCCAAGGCCATTCAATGTGTGTTGCCCACACCGGTGACCGAATATATTGCCCAGGAAGCGTGTGATGATGTCCGCCAGCTTGAAAGTGCGTTGTTAAGTGTGGTCACCAGGGGGCAGCTGATGAACCGGAAAATTGATCTTGCGCTTGCCAGGTGCGTGCTTGAAAAAGTGGCGGGGACGCGTAAACGTATTACCATTGACCTGATTAAAAAGCTGGTCTGTGAAGCGTTTGATGTTTCCGAACAGGAACTTCTCTCTAAATCCAGGAAACACCGCATTGTCAAACCCCGTCAGGTGGCAATGTTTCTTGCCAAAAAGTATACCGACCAACCCATAAAGAAAATTGGCGCCAGTTTTAAACGTTACCATGCAACTGCCATCTATTCCGTCAATGCCATTGAAAAAGAGATGAAACAAAAAGGGCAGCGTTACGAGCAGGTCAGGTATCTGACTGATAAGCTTGACTCAGGTCAATTCTAACTCATAATCATCAGTTGGGTTTTGCGGCATAATCATTGTAGATTAATAGTTTTTCCAGAATATCGATTTTAGGATGATGGGACTGCATGATGCAGCATTTTATGGATATTGCGCAATACTCACAACAAAGCCGGCGGTTCTTATCAAAGTCCCCAAAGCACTCCGGAATGTCCATTGAGTCTTCTGTAATATTCATTTCTTCCATTAACCGGTCTAATTGTATTTCCATTTGAAATTCCAAAGCAATTAGTTTTTAGATTTGTTACACAGTACAGGGTTTGCACCATTTATGTACCCCACCCTTAAAATATACAAGTTTTTTTCAACCAGGATTTATTCCTTAGGCCCATGATCAGAATTAAATCTGCCACAGATACGCCGGATTTTAAGTCACCATCAAGGCACGCCAACGTACGCATATTGGTTATATGTGTCCTTTGGCGTAACGCCGAGGGTGACTTAAAAGACAAGTAGATGGGCGATTTTATTTTGATCATGGGCCTTATACCATGGCTTCAAGTTTTTCCACCAAAGGGGCAAGACTTGATTTTTGACGGGCTGACACCAGAATACCCTGGTTTAACAGCCAGGGTGAATCAAAATTGTCCAAATCAGCCAGATCCATCTTATTGAATACATACAATGTTGGGATCTTATCCAGATTCAATGAGTTGAGTAACTGGTCCACGGTCTGTTTCTGCTGCATGTACCTGGGGTTTGAAATGTCAATGACATGAAGGATCACATCTGCCTGTTCAAGTTCTTCCAACGTGGCGTGAAATGCTTCTAAAAGCTCCTTTGGCAGGTTCTGGATAAAGCCCACGGTGTCTGTGATGATCACTTCCTTATCCTGGGGAAATCTGAGCCTGCGTGAGGACGGGTCCAGGGTGGCAAACAGACGGTTTGCAGCGATAATTTTGCTTTGGGTCAAGGTGTTGAGCAGCGTTGACTTACCAGCATTGGTATACCCCACAATGGAGATGACCGGCAGTGACCTTCTTTGCCGCCTTGCTTTCTGCTGATGGCGCTGTTTGCGGATTTTCTTGATCTCTTTTTTCAGCCGGGTGATCCGCTCCCGGGCACGGCGGCGGTTCACCTCAAGCTTGGTTTCCCCGGGGCCTCTGCCCCCAATTCCGCCAGTCAGCCTGGACATGGCTGTATTTTTTGTGATCAGCCGGGGGAGCATATATTCAAGCTGGGCCAGCTCCACCTGGTATTTCCCTTCACTGGATTTGGCTTGTTTGGCAAAAATATCCAGGATCAGCTGGGTGCGGTCAATGACCTTCATCTCCACAAAATCGGTGATGGAACGGATCTGGGATGGGCTCAGTTCCCGGTCAAAGACAATCAATGTGGCGTAATTCTGGATGGCCTTGATAATCAGTTCAGATAATTTACCTTTCCCCACCACAAATTTAGGATCAATTTTTTTTCTTTGCTGGATGGCCGTTCCCACCACGTTGATCCGGCTTGTTTTGCACAATTCCCTGAGCTCATCCATTGACACCTGTGCAGAACGGATACCCTGGGTGGCCGCATTGATCAGATAGGCGTTTTCCCGGCCGGTTTCCGGGCTGTACCGGCGGCTGTGCCGCGAAAGTTCCGACTCAAGTTCAAGAATCTGGGCCTGGCAGTCTATATCCAGATGGTCAAGGGATGTACCGGCAAGGATCCTGTAAGGCTCTGCTTGGGGGTCGGGTAAAATATGTGCTGAGTACACAGAGCCGGCACTGCCATCGGGATTCAGGCAGATGGCAGTGATATAATCCAGACGCAGCAGTGCAAGGTCCGTAAGATCATCCCGTGTCAAGGTCTCGTGGGACAGATGGGTATGAATGCAGCGCAGTCCCTTAAGCCGCCCCGGCCCCGGCTTAAAATCCGGTGTTACCGGAATAACAATGCGGTGGGGTTCTCCGGCAATCACACAGACCACTTTTCCGTTTCGATCCAGAAGAAGACCGACCTGGCGGCGGATATCCCGGCTGATGTCAACAATCTCAATGGCGGCCTGGGGGGAAAGGATAAATTCCGGTGGTGATTTGATCGTGTAAAGATTTTCAATCCGTTTGATCTGGGCTTTGTTCAGCCCGTCAAGGGTGCCGTAGACAATCTGTTTCATTTAAATCCCTGATACACTTCGGGGGCCAGCTCTTCAAACCGGGTGTACTGGCCGTTGAAGACCATGTGTGCGGTACCAATACTGCCGTTACGGTTTTTGGCAACAATAATCTCTGCCGTACCTTTTTTGGGATTGTCCGGCTCTTTATTATAAACTTCGTCCCGGTAGATAAAGGAGATAATATCTGCATCCTGTTCAATGGCACCGGATTCACGCAAATCCGACATCATGGGCCGTTTGTCCGATCGCTGCTCCAGGGCGCGGTTCAGCTGGGATAGTGCAAGCACCGGCACGTTAAGCTCCTTGGCAAGGGATTTTAACCCCCTGGAAATGTCGGCAATCTCAAGATCTCTTCGGTCGGAATGGATGGATGATTTCATTAACTGCAGATAATCAATCACCAGTAATCCAATCTCTTTATTTCTCTGGAACAGTTTCCTGGCTTTGGCCCGAAGGTCCATGACCGATATGGACGGCGTATCATCAATGAAAATGGGAATCTCATTGAGAACTCCTGCGGCATCCGTAAAATTCTGCCAGTCTTCGGGGCTGAATGCCCCACTGCGCAGCCGGTTGGCATCCACCCGTGCTTCGGATGTCAACAGCCGCATGGATAATTGTTCTTTGGACATCTCAAGGGAGAAGACCGCCACGGGTTTACGGTGGTGAAATGCGACATTTCTGGCAATGTTCAGGGCAAAGGCGGTTTTTCCCATGGAGGGACGGGCAGCCAGGATGATAAGATCCGAACGTTGGAGCCCGGATGTGATCCTGTCAAACCTTGGATATCCGGTTGAAAGTCCTGCAAGCCCGCCTTCCTTACCCTGGAGCGCTTCTAACTGGTCAATGTTCAGATTGATAAGCTCCGACAAGGGCTTAAAAGAACTGCCGAGTTGACGGTCGGCAATTTTCAGGACTGCGGCCTGGGAGTCATCAAGTATATCTTTGAAGTCGCCTTTGTCTTCAAGGCAGCGCTCAATGGTACTGGTGCATGCATGAATCAGTCTGCGCAGGGTGGCTTTTTCACGCACGATCCGTGCATAATACACGGCATTGACCGCCACGGGTGCTGCATCGGAAATGGCGGCAAGAAATGCAGGGCCGCCAACACCTTCCAACTCATCTGTTTCATTCAGTTGATTGGCAACGGTGACAAGGTCGGCAGGTTCCTCTTTTCTGGAAAGTTCTGTGATGGCCCTGAAAATTTTTTTATGCGCCCCTTTATAAAAATCATCGGGTTTAAGGAGTTCAACGATATCTAGCAAACTGTCATTATTGATAAAGATGGCGGACAACAGTGAGGCCTCTGCATCTGTATCATGGGGCGGGGTGCGGTTCAGCAGGGGATCGGATTTAACGGATTTCTCTTTTGCCATCACAGACCTTAGAAGATGCCTGCAAGCCTTTGGGGGTTAAAGACTTGCAGACATGTGGCGGAACTATTTATCCTGTTTCTCTTCTGCGGCAACCGTCACAGTGATTTCCGGTTCAACATCCTTATACAAACGGATGGGCACCTTGTATTCACCAGTCTCCTTGATAGGTTCGGCAAGCAGAATCGAACGGCGTTCAACATTAACATTCTGTGCATCCAAGGCATCTTTGATGTCATGGGTGGTAACAGACCCGTAAAGGTAGGTTTCTTCCCGGACCTTTGCCTTGATTGTAACCGCCACTTCTTTCACCTTTGCCGCCATCTCTTCGGCGATCTTTCTTTCTTTGGCAATCTGAAGCTCTAATTTAGCCCGGGCCTGTTCCATAACCTTGCGGTTGGCAGGGGTGGCAAGAACCGCTTTACCCTGGGGCAGCAGATAATTGCGTCCATAACCTTCGGCCACCTTACACTCGGTACCTGCGATACCCAAAGTGTCGATGGTTTCCTTTAATATGACTTTCATTGTAAACCTCCAATCCGGCCGTTGTGTTACGGTCCGGCATATCTTTATTTTCGTGATGCAGACAGTTTCCTGAAATCAATCCAGTTGTCAAAAAAACCAAGCCCAATGACAAGGATTAAAACGTACACCTGTACGGCAATGAGAACATAACAACATCCTTTCAGCGCCATGGGGGCGTTTTTTTGCTGAAAAAAAAAGGAAACCACTGCAATTCCCTGGAAAAAATAAACAAGCATTAAAACAATCAGGCAGTTGATGCCAAAGATTCTCACAGGATCAGAAGGGATCATCAATGCCGATGCACACCCGATAAATACCCAGATCAGCATGTCCGGCGCTTTATAAAGATTTAAGTGTTCAATACTTTTGATGGTTATGCCCCTATGTTTTAACAGCCTTTTGATGCTCAGGATATTCAACCACAGCGTTGTTATAAACGACATCATGAACATGCCTGGCATGAAAACCACCATAGAGGAGGCCAGCTTCTGGGCCATCTTTTGATCCATTGTGATTTCAGGAGACAGCTGTTTGGCAATACTCAAAGACTGGTTTATGTAATCGGTCATGATAGCGGACAATGTCCGGTTCTGACTGATGCTGTAAACCATAAGCGCTGCAATGACGGTGCCTGCCGCGATTAACGCGGTCAGGCCCATGGTTTTTTGAATGTTCATATGCCGTTCAAGACACTCTCCTAAAACCATACCGGTTGCCAGGAGCAGGCCAAAATAAAGTGTGTCAAACGCCACACCGTTAGCCATGAGCACGAGTATAAAAAAACTTGCCCCTGCGATCAGCGCCCCGCTGTTTCTGCCGATTTTAAGACGGTAAAAAAGGACCGGCAGGGGCAGAAACAAAAGCACAAATATGCCGGGCAAAGGCGCTGCAAACACCACACCACAGATCAACAGACAAAAAAGAATGCCTGTCAACGTCTCCCTGATGAAAACCGGGTGTGTGATGGATAAGGGCATATCCTTAAAAACCTGTTAAAATCTTAATTTGTTTTAATTTAAGGGGCGGCCCACAAAGGGCAGCAGTGCAATCTGCCGGGCCTGCTTAATGGCCAGTGTCAGCTTGCGCTGGTGTTTGGCGCAGGTGCCTGTGATACGACGGGGGATGATTTTGCCCCGTTCCGTAATGAATTGTTTCAGTGTTTTGGGATTTTTATAATCAATGTCCATGGCGCTGTCCACGCAGAACCTGCAGATTTTCCGGCGCTGATAGAATCTGTTTTTTCCGCCGCCTCTATGACCTTTATACATATTTGATCTCCTTTGTACTTGAATTATTCCTTGGGTGCTTCGGCAGGTTCAGATGTCTGTTCAGATTCAGTTTCCTGGGCATCATCCTGATCATCTGCATTCTGTTCAGCCGTATCATTTTTTTCTTCCGCCTCCCCTTCTTCTTCTTCTGCTGCTGCTGCTGATTCCTGGGCGGCGGCTTCTTCCTGGGCGGCTTGTGCGGCCTTTTCAGCTTCTTGTCTAAGAGATTCTTCGGTGACCTGTTCCGTGATGAGGATGGTCATAAACTTCATGATAAAATCACTGAGGCGGAAATTTCTTTCAAGCTCTGTAACAAGTTCTCCGGTGCCGCCGTAAGTCAGGCAGACATAGTATCCGCGCAGTTTCTTTTTGATCTCATAGGATAATTTTTTTAAGCCCCATTCTTCAACGCTCAGAAGAATGCCCTTTTCCCTGTCAATGATACCTGTGACTCTTTCGAGCAGCTCTTCACGGGCCTGATCCGGCATGTCCGGATCAGAAATAAATACGGTTTCGTACTTCTTCATTTTTCCTCCCTGTGGCTATAAAGCCCCGGAACACCTTTTAAGATATACCCCGGAGCAAGGATAAAATAGTTATACGTATTGTCCAGCTCAGGACAATAAAACTATCCTTCCTATCATTTTATATAGTTGTGGTCAAGCTAAATATCTGGTTTAATTATAGGCTTGAACATTGAAGCGTTGTGATGGAAAAAGTTGATCAACACAGAACAGCGGCAAAGGATTTTGGAACAAATTTAACAATACCTTTGCTATTTCCTCTGTCTTGTGGCATCTAAAAAAGTTCAAAGATAAATATAGATATGTTTTCGAAAGGAATAAAAATAATGCAGGAACGGTACATCCCTTCCCAGGTCGAACCCAAGTGGCAGGAATACTGGAAAAATACCCAGCTTTTCAAAGTACAGGAAGATCCGTCCAGGGAAAAATATTATTTGCTTGAGATGTTTCCCTACCCGTCGGGGAAGATTCATATGGGACATGTGCGCAATTACACCATTGGAGATGTGGTGGTCCGTTACAAGCGCATGAGAGGCCTTAATGTCATTCATCCCATGGGGTGGGATGCCTTTGGTATGCCCGCAGAAAATGCGGCCATTGACAACAAGACCCATCCGGCAGCCTGGACCTATGAAAATATCAGGTCCATGCGGGCCCAGCTTAAGAAGATGGGATTTTCCTATGACTGGGACAGGGAGATCGCCACCTGCCGGCCGGAGTACTACCGCTGGGAACAGTGGCTGTTTCTAAAAATGTTTGAAAAGGGCATGGCCTACCGCAAGGAATCCTATGTGAACTGGTGTGAAAAATGCCAGACGGTGCTGGCCAATGAGCAGGTTGAGCAGGACAAGTGCTGGCGGTGTTCCCAGTTGGTTCAGCAAAAAAAGTTGTGGCAGTGGTTTTTTAAAATCACCGACTATGCCGAAGACCTCCTGGTCCATTGCGATCAGCTTCCCGGCTGGCCGGACAATGTCACCACCATGCAGAAAAACTGGATCGGTAAAAGTGTCGGCGCAGCCCTTGATTTCAAGGTGGATGGGCGTGATGAAGTGATCAATGTGTTCACCACCCGCCCTGATACCATCTTTGGTGCCACCTTCATGTGTCTGGCTCCGGAGCATCCCCTGGTGGAAACCTTGTCCAGGGGCACGGAACAGGAAGCGGCCGTCGCCCAGTTTGTTCAGAAGGTGTCCCGGCAGGAGCGCTCTGCCGAAGGCATTGAAAAATATGAAAAAGAAGGTGTGTTCACCGGCGCCTATTGTATCAATCCAGCCACCGGTGAAAAGATTGCAGTGTATACGGCGAATTTTGTTCTGATGGGCTATGGCACTGGGGCTATCATGTCCGTACCTTCAGGGGACCAGCGGGACTTTGAATTTGCCAGAAAATATGGCCTTGAGGTCCGGGTGGTGGTGCAGCCCGAAGGGGAGACCCTTGACGGCGCAACCATGACCGAGGCCTATACCGGCCGTGGTATCATGGTCAATTCTGAACAATTTAACGGCATGGACAGCAAAGAGGCCATTGAAAAAATGGCGGACTGGCTTGAAGCCTCGGGTATTGGTAAGCGTGCCGTCTCTTTCCGTCTGCGTGACTGGGGAATTTCCCGCCAGCGGTACTGGGGAAGCCCCATTCCGGTGATCCACTGCCCCTCATGCGGTGTGGTTCCTGTGCCGGAAACGGATCTGCCCATTACCCTGCCCGAAGATGCCAATCTGCTGGATAACGGCCAATCTCCGCTGCCAACGCTGGATTATTTCGCCAAAACCACCTGTCCTGACTGCGGCAGGGAAGACGCCAAAAGGGATACCGACACCATGGACACCTTTGTTGAGTCTTCCTGGTATTACCTGCGCTATTGCTCCCCCCGGTATGACAAGGGGATGTTTGATCCCAAGGCTGTGGAATACTGGATGCCCGTGGATCAGTATATCGGCGGTGTGGAGCATGCTGTGATGCATCTTCTCTATTCCCGGTATTTTCTGCGTGTTCTCAACACCCTGGGGCTTGTGCCCTTTAAAGAGCCGTTCACCCGGCTTTTGACCCAGGGAATGGTGTGCAAGGAGACCATGACCTGTCCCGAGCACGGGTTTCTGTTTCCCGAGCAGGGTGAAAAAAAGGATGGTAAGGTTGTATGTACCATGTGCGGCAAGGATGTGGATGTCGGACGTGTGATCAAGATGTCGAAATCCAAAAAAAACGTGATCAACCCCAATGAACTTCTGGAACAATACGGGGCTGACGTGACCCGGTTGTTCTGTCTGTTTGCAGCCCCCCCTGAAAGGGATCTGGAGTGGAGCCAGGATGGTGTTGAAGGCAGTAAACGTTTTGTGAACCGTGTCTGGCGTCTGGCGTCGGCCTGCATGAAAACCATTCAGGGGGTTGACGCGTACAAAGGTCCGGCAGGTTCCCTTCAGACGGATCAGGCAAAGCAATTGTATATCAAGGCCAACCAGACGATCCAGAAGGTCACTGCGGATATTGAAACCAATTTTCACTTCAATACAGCCATTGCCGCTGTTATGGAGCTGGTCAATGTCATGTATACGGTTAAACTTGACAAGGCCGATGATGAACTCAAATCTGTGGTCTGGTTCTGCCTTGAAAATGTCGTGCTTTTGCTCAGCCCCATTATTCCCCACTTCTGCGAGGAGCTGTTTGCCCAAATGGGGAACAAGCACTCTATTCTTGGACAGCCCTGGCCTGAGTTCAGACAAGATTCCATGAAGAGCGACGAGGTGCTTGTTGTGGTTCAGGTGAACGGAAAATTGCGGGCAAAGTTTTCCATGGATGCGGATTCAGATGAAAATGCGTTTAAAGCCGCCGCCCTCGGGGATTCAAGAATTGTCAAATACATTGAAGGAAAAGAGATCCGTAAGATCATTGTGATCCGTAAAAAACAGACCCTTGTGAATATCGTGGTGTAACTTATGAAAACATCTATGGCATGGCTGATGCTCGTTTCTTTTTTGATAACCACTCAAGGCTGTGGATACCGACTGGCTGGGGGAGGCTTTCTTGTTAATGATGTCCCACGGGTGTCCGTGGCGATATTTGAAAACAAGAGTAGCGAATCCAGAGCCGGGATCTCTTTTACCAATGAACTGATTCGGGAAATCACCGCAAAAACAGATACCATTGTTGTGGGTGCGGGCAATGCCACCCGCAAAATCTCGGGTAAAATTCAATCCATTACCTTTTCCACATTGTCCAGATCTTCTTCGGAAGATGTGACGAAAAGGCAGGTTCAGGCCTTGGTTGATGTGGTTCTGACCGGGGCCGGGGGAAATATTATTTGGTCAGTGAAGGGTTTTTCAGCCAAGAAAGCTTATACCGTATCAAGCAGTACCGTGGATAATGAAGCCAATAAGCGGGAGGCGATTGATCTCATTGCCAAACGTGTAGCCGAACGTCTGGTCAGTCAAATGACAAACAATTTTTAATAGAGTAAAACAAAACCGGCGTCTGTTTCTTAAGGCCTACATTGGGCAGACAGACGCCGGCTTATAGTCTGGATTGGCTGAGCTGAAGCTGAAGTGGTGCAAAAGTGCGCAACTTATGCGTTGACGAATTTGAACAGTCTTGAGATTTTCCTTGATGCTGTCTTTTTGTGAACAACACCCTTTTTAGCCGCCTTGTGAATAGCTGACTGGGTCTTTTTCATCAATTCCTCAGTATTTTCACCCGCTTCTTTCGCTGCACGAAGTTTTTTTTCAAGGGTTTTAAGGGAGGTTTTTACGGATTTGTTTCTCATCCGTCTGACCTGATTTTGTTTTGCGCGTTTTTTTGCTGATTTATGGTTCGCCAACTTGGTATAGCTCCTTCATAAAATAGTGAATTAAAAATAAATAATAAAACTTATATCAAATTCAGCAAGATATATAAAACAGATAAACATGTCAAGGAAAACCTGTGGCTCATTTTATCAAAAAAGCAGCATCTATCAGTTCAATTACATTGCTTTCAAGGATACTTGGCATGATAAGGGATGCCGTAATTGCCTTTATATTTGGTGCCGCCAGGGTTTCTGACGCTTTTTTCATTGCATTCAGACCCTTTGATCTGCTCCGGAAAATGATGTCCGACGGCATTTTAAGTATCTCATTCATCCCGTTATTTGCCAAACAGTTTGCCCACAATAAAAAAGACCAGGCTGCGGCCCTGTTTTTAAATGCCCTGTTTTTTATCTCCATTGCAGGGGCGGTGCTGGTGGGTTTAGGGATCTATTTTGCCCCTTTTCTAGTTGATTTTTTTGCACCGGGGTATGGTGCAGGTTCCTATGCCCATACATTGTCCTGTCTGCTGTTCAGGATCATGCTGCCCTATATGTTCGTTATTTTTTTTCTGGCCTTGTCCATGAGCGTGCTCCATGCAAAGGGAAACTTCCATGTGCCTGCGGTCACACCGGTTCTGCTCAATCTTTGTATGATCACCGCAGCTGTGGTGTTTTCCAACTACGTAACACCAAAGGTTGCCGTGCTGGCCCTGGGAGTAACCGTGGGCGGCATTGTTCAGCTGGCCTTTCAGATTCCAATCCTTGCAAAACTTGGTATGTTCAATCTCAAGGTCTTTGTCCGGGCGCACCCCCAGGTAAAAAAAGCCTTTATGATCCTTGCTCCTTCCATGATCGGAGCGGCAGCTTTCCAGATTAATCTGATGGTGGCCGCACTTACCGCCTCAACGCTTGATCCGGGCGCGGTCTCTTATCTTAATTATGCCGAACGTCTGGTTCAGTTTCCCTTGGCCCTGGTTGCCTCTCCCATTGCCACGGTTTTGTTGCCCCTGCTTTCTGCAATGACCGGCCTGGAAACCGGTAAACAGACCGGACGGGTACGGAAATTAGATTTTTTTGACCCAGCACAGGATACCCAGGATTGCAGCCTGTTGTTTGACGCCGGTGTCCGCATGGTGTTTTTTTTAATTATTCCTGCAATATTCGGTATCCTTGCGTTAAACCGTCCCATTGTGCTGTTGCTGTTCGGCAGGGGGGCCTTTGATTTGACTGCCGTGGACCAGACCGGCCAATGTCTTGTGTTCATGCTTCTCGGGCTCTGGGCGGTTGCCGGCACCCGGCTTTTTGTGGCGTTTCATTATGCGTTGTCCAATATCCGGCAGCCGTTTACAGCAGGCGTTGTCTCCATTGGGTGCAATGTTGTATTGTGCCGTTTTCTTGTGGCGTCCATGGGTGTGACCGGGCTGAGTCTGGCCGTATCCCTGTCCGCTGTGGTCGGATTTATGCTGCTTGGGGCATCCGGGCCTTTTGGAATTCAGGGGAAAGCGGTTCTGTTTTGCGCTTGCAGAGCGGTTTTCATATCTGTTATAATGTTCTTTCTTGTTCGATGGATATGGAGTTTCTGGTCGGCGTCTTCCCCTGTAATTCAGGCCGCAGGCCTTGTTGTCAGCATCAGTATCGGGGGCGGCAGCTACCTGGTGGGAGCTCACCTTACATCAAATCCGGAAATGGCAATGCTCACAAGGATTTTTCTTAAAAAAAAATGACCTGTATAGAAAAAATATGCCTTTACCTGGCCTTGGCAGGGGCGGTTATCCTTTTTTTAATGTTTTTTTTTTCCACCAGAGGGGTCATGGACTATCACCAGCTGAAATCCAGGCAGGAGGAGCTTGAAGCCCGGACTGCCATTGCGGTCAGGCAAAATTCAAAATTGGAAAAAGAGATCCTCAGACTTAAAACCGATATTGAATATATCAGGCATCTGGCTAAACATGAGCATGAAATGGCTGCCCGGAATGAACTGGTTTTCAAAGAGAAACCGAAGCCTGAAAACCAAGGAGCTGAAAAATGACCCATAATTTTGCAAGCCTGCCCCTGGCCCGTGAGTACGAAAAACAGGGGTATATAGACGATGCCCTTGAGATCTACAGGGCAATGGATACAGATCAAAATCCGGATGCCCAGGAGATACGCGACGCCATTTCCCGGCTTGACACACAAAAACATGCAGGTGCCGCACAAGATTTAAACGGCCCAGACACTGATATTTCAGGGCCAACCCGTACCAAAGAGACCCGGGTGGTACATCTGCTTGACACATGGCTCAGATGGGTTGTCCTGCAGAAACGGGTGGAGATCCTTAAAAATATCAAGGCCCGGTTATGATCATTAAACAGGATATTTCAGGGTGTTTTATTCTTTTAATCCTCAGTGTGGTGTTAAGCCTTGGCATGAATGCGCTCTCCCCCAACGGTATTGCCCTGACAGGCCAATGGGATCCGGATCAGGGGGTGGTCATGGCCGGGGCAAACAAGGCCCGGACCGTTGATATTATGCAGATCAACAATCCCCTTAAAGTGAAACAACTGGTGGAATCCGGGACAATGATCGTGATTGATGTCCGCTGGTCCGAGATGTATGACCAGGGGCATATCCCCGGAGCATTGAATTTTCCTGTGGATGATTTTGAAGAACAGGAAAAAGAACTGCTGTCAAACATAACCCCTGAAGATGAGATCCTTGTGTATTGTGCAAGTGTGACCTGCCATGATTCCCATACATTTGCCACCCGTCTGGTTGACATGGGGTTTGCCCATGTGGCGGTTTATGCCGGCGGTTTTTTTGAATGGGAAGAGATGGGATTTGAGATCGAATCCAGGGAACTGCCTCATGAGTAATATCGTTCGTTTTAAATTTAAAAATTGTGCTGATCTGTCATCCATGGGTTTGAGCCGCCAAACAAGCATCATTGAATGGGCTTTGCGTCTGTTTTTAGGAGGCACCTTTATTGCTGCCTCCTGGCACAAAATCCTGTCACCGGATCAATTTGCCACAATTTTGTACGGCTATGGTGTTTTCCCCCCCCTCACTATAAATATCCTGGCCATTGTCACGCCTTTTGTGGAGCTTGTCTGCGGTATCACCCTGATAACCGGCCTGCTGAAACGTTCGGGCCTTTTATTGATGATTGCCATGCTGGTGGGCTTTATTTTTCTGATCAGCTTTAATCTGATACGGGGCCATGAATTTGACTGCGGATGTTTTTCCCTGGGGAATACCAAAGGGGTCTGGTCTTCAGTCTGGCTGCTTGTCAGGGATATTGGGCTACTCGGGGCAGGGGTTTATCTTTTCAGGCTGTTTGAAAAAAGAAGAGATAGCTAAGGCGAAAGATCAAAATAGAACCTCCCGTTCTCAGAGCTGCAGGTTGGGTTCCGCTCAAACACGATATTCATTGGTCCCGTACGATTCTGAATCCCAGGCTGTTGCGGCGGGCCACAGGTTTGTAATGCGTGCGGTAGGCGCATCGCTGGTATTTACTGTTCTGGAACCATCCGCCGCCTCTGACCACCCGGTGCACACCTTTTGTCTCCAAAGGATCTGTAATGCCGTCCACATAGGTCCGGGTTGTTGTTCCGGTTCCCGCACTCCAGATTGTGCGCCATTCGCAGGCATCCTGAACCCATTCCTGAACATTGCCATGCATGTCGTAAAGTCCCCATTTATTGGGCTTAAGAAGCTTGACAGGATGGGGCTTAAAATCCCCTGCCGGCGAAAAACCACCGGAATTGAAACAGTACCAGGCATGATTCACAAGGGCGGGTTCAGGGGCCTTGCAGGAAAAGGTGGTCACGTTGCCCGAGAAAAAGGCGGTCTGACTGCCGGCCCGGCAGGCATATTCCCATTCCGCCTCGGTGGGCAAACGGTATTTCCGGGTGCCTTCTTTCTTGTTTAAAAGCCGGATAAACTCAACGGCCTCATACCAGGACACGGTATCCACAGGATAGTAACTGCCCAGCTTGAAGGATGACGGGTTCGGAGATACAAGGCGGTTCCATTGACCTTGGGTCACTTCGGTTTCAGACATGTAAAAACTTTTGGTGATCACCACCTTGTGCTGTTTTTCGTTTTTCTGCCGCCCCTTCTCTAACTTAGGGCTTCCCATAATGAAGGATCCTGCTGGAATCAGGACAAATTTTATTCCGATTTTATTGATAAAAAAGTAAACGGGTCTGCAAATTTATTGTTTGGACTTGAAATAACTGACTGACATGCTATTAAAAGGCTTTAAGAGATCTTCTTTCAGGAGCCGGTAAATGAAAAAAGAAACACCCCCCCAAAAAAATGAATCCGGGGTGCCTGCCATTGGGCAAGGCCCCTCATTGCTGAAAAAAAATGAATTTACCATGATTCTGATCACTGCCCTGGTGATCACGGTCTTGATTTTTTTCTTTTTTTTCAAAGGGTCATCCACACCAAAGCCCAGTGAACAGGAAATTGTTTCAGGTAAAGTGGCAGACCAAGCCTCCCCGAATTTTGAGGCACGCATCTCCGCGATTGAAATTTCCTTGGCTCAAATAGCATCTTCTGCGAGCCAGAAAGAAAAACAGGCTGCAGCACGGGCCATCTCCAGCCTTGATGAACGGATCACACGAATCGAAACCGCAGTAAATCTGAAACTTGACACCCTGATTGAGCGTGTGGACAAACTTGAAGACCAATTAAGAAAATTGGCTGTTGTGGCCTCGACGCCTGCGCCCAAAAAGGTTACTGAACCTGCGCCTAAAGTGAAAAAGCCGGCAATAGCACCCAAGAAAAAGGTTCAGGTAGCACAGAAAAAAGTTCAGAAATCAAAAGTTGTGACACCAAAGAAGACCGGCCAGTTTCATACGGTTCAACAGGGTGAGACGCTGTGGTCGATCTCCCAAAAATATAAAACCAGTGTGGCAGCCATACGCAAACTGAATAATCTGACGCCGGAAGATAAAATTTATCCCGGGGGTAATTTATTGGTCAGATAGCAACGGAGTTAGCGGCCTTGATAAAGGCTTTGACCTTTGAAATATCCTTAATTCCCTTTGCGTTTTCAACACCCGAAGAGACATCTACGGCATGGGGACGGACCCTTTCGACTGCATCTGTCACATTTTGGGGATTCAGCCCGCCGGCCAGCATCAAACGCACTTTTTTTGCCATTTCAAGGGCCCTCGGCGTTACGCCAGCAGACACATATAACCAATATGCGTCTGTTGGCGTGCCTTGATGGTGACTTAAAATCCGGCGTATCTGTGGCAGATTTAATTCTGATCATGGGCCTTCTTAATCGCTCTTTTCTTTGATACCGGTAAGGGTTCTGATAAATTGGGCTGGATCTTCTGACCGGACAATGCTTTCCCCCACAAGGAAATTTAAAATACGGTTTTCAATACCGGCTTCAATGCCGGACCGGCCTGAAATGCCCGAGGCCTCCACCGGGATGATTTCATCAGGAAAAATTTTTGCCACACGCTTTGCCACACTTGTGTCCACCTCAAGGGTGGAAAGATTTCTGTTGTTTATGCCCACCACCCGTCCTTTGGCTGTGTATGCCTGTTCAAATTCAAACTCAGAATTGATCTCCATCAGGGGCTCCATGCCAAGCTCCCGGGTAAGACAGGTGAGCTCTGACTGCTGGGCCGGGTCCAGCAGGGTGGTGATCAAAAGCACGGCAGACGCCCCTGCTTTCTTAGCTTCATAGATCTGATATTCCGAAAAGATAAAATCCTTCCGAAGCACGGGTAAATCTGTGTGTTGACATACAAGTTCAAGATCGGACAAGGTGCCTTTAAAATATTTTGATTCCGTAAGCACGGATATGGCCCTTGCCCCGCCTTGGGTGCAGGCATCGGCATAGGCGGTTACGTCAATATCGGTTCTGATATCCCCCTTGGAAGGTGATGCTTTTTTGATCTCAGCAATGATACCTACGGCTTCACGGGTGGAATCTGCCATGGCATCTGCAAAAGAAACCGGGACCGGCGTGTGTTCTGCATCATGCCGAATGGCAGTTAAGGGCAATTTGCGTTTGGCCTGGTTTATCTCCTCATTTTTGACATCAACAACAATTTTGAGAAATCCTTTCATTAATCTGCCTTTCAGTTCAGCAAGTTTAAGTTTATTCTCGCACAACAGCTCACCAAGTTGAATAAAAATCTTTGTGTTTTTTTATACGTTTTCAATTATATTTTATCACTTTTTTTGAAAATAGTGCAATTCAGTGAAATCAAGGTATTACAAAACATTTTTTAATACTGTAATTATCTTGAGAGCCTTTCCGGCTCCCTTCCGGATAACCCTGACTCAGATGGTGACAGCCTTCTAGATGGTCAGGAAGATGCCAACAGAAACGGGTGGAAAGATGCCGGAGAGACCATGAGCTTAAATGCCGATACAGAAAATGACGGCATGGACGATGGATGGGAAGTGGCATATATGCTTGACCCGCTTTCCGATGACGCAGATCAGGATCCGGATGGAGACGGCTACACCAATCTGGAAGAGTATGCTGCTGGGTCTGATCCCCGGGATAATTCTTCCGTACCAGGTGGCGCAACGCCTGTTCCTGCGCTGTCATCCATGGGATTTATTATCGCCCTGGTGCTTCTTTTCATTTTAGGATGCTTGAAAATAGGTATTGGCAGAAGAACCGTTATCATTTTGCCTGTTGCCCTGTTCAGCATCATTTTTGGAACCATGCTGCCGACCCATTCCTATGCGGCACAAAAAATTGATGCATTGCCCGGGATTCATCGGGTTACGGCAGAATTTGTAAATCCTGAACAGGCCCGTAAAATTCTTGCGGCCCCAAAGGGTTATGCCAAAGACACAAAAATCGTGACGCTGGATAAGGACATTGAGGCTGCGGCACTAACAGACCGTATCCAGGCCATGGCCAGGGCGCTTAAAAATGATGTGGATCTGATTTACGAATATGTACATGACAAGATCACCTATACCCCGATTTACGGATCTGTCAAAGGTGCTGATGCCACCCTGACGGATGGCGTGGGCAACAGCTTTGACCAGT
>PDTI01000016.1 GCA_002747145.1 Desulfobacter postgatei | reverse complement strand
TCTTAAGGCGTTGAAAATAAAACCAGAATGCTTTATCTCACCATGACGCGTACCCAAAAATAGTCAAACAGGAATCAAAAAGGGTGCTGAATGTACGCTTGAACTTGAAAAAATTATCTATTCCGTAACAACCTGTCGAAAAAGTTTGACTCAAAAAACCGATGACGGATATATTACACGCCATGTAGCGTTGTCTTTTGGAAGAACCCAAGGCCCAAGCCGATGAGGGAAAGAAGTGGTGTAGTGATGGGTAAACACATGAATTGGAAGATTGCAATATCGGTGGTTGCCGGTGTTTTTTTGATGTACTCTTTGTTGGGATTTTTTGCCGTTCCTTTTGCCGGAAAAAAGCTGATTGAAAAAGGATTAAGAGATCTTCCCGGATGTGCCGGCGGTGTCGGCAAAATCCGTTTCAATCCCTACACTCTGGCAGGTACGCTTGACACGTTGTCGGTCAATGATGAAGAAAACCGGCCGTTATTCCGGCTTCAAAAGTGTGATTTCAACGTTTCTGCCATCTCATTGTTTAAACTGGCGCCGGTGGTCACTGCGCTGGATCTGTATCAGCCTGAACTGTTTTTGATATTGGAAAAAGATAACCGCTTTAATGTTCAGTCCATTGGCGGTGTTACAAAGGCCTCCGCAGCACCTGAAGATCAGGGCCCATCCTATTTTCCCTTCAGGCTTTCCAATGCGGGTATTCATAACGGCACAGTTTACTTTACCGACAAGATGCGGGGAAGTGAACAGGTGGTGGACAGGATCAATATGGCACTGCCTTTGCTGACCTCATTGGAGGACGAACGGGATACCCCGGCCAAACCGGCTCTCAATTTCAGGCTCAACGGGGCTCCCATTGATATCGACCTTACCAGCCTGCCTTTTACGCCGGATCTGGAGACCCGGATGGATCTGACTGTCCAAGGCATCGACCTGGGGCCGTTACTTGATTATGTAATCGTTCCCAAGGCATTGAAAGTCAATGCGCCGGGCCGGATGGATCTTTTGGTTTCCGCGGCCTACCGTCAGGAGCCTGGTCAAGTCAAGCATGCCCATATGTTGGGCATTGACCTGGACGCGACCCTTAAAAATATGGATTTGGGAATCTGGAATACCGACCACAATGCAGCAACGCCTTTTTTATCATCCCCTGAAATGGTTCTTAAAGCCCAAACTAAGGATCTGCTTTCCGGAAGAATGGTCATAAAACACCTGGCCATAAATAATACGCGCCTGGCATTGACCCGGAAAGAAGACGGTAGCCTGAATGTGGCCGACCTTATGCCGGAAGCCCAGGACAAAGCCTCCCCAGCCGATGCACCGGCAGCCCACGGACAGCAGGATTTGACCAAAGCCTCCCACCCCTTTCAATTTCACATTACCGTGGACAAAGGGGGATTCAATAATGGTGAAATCCTTTTTACAGACCACTGTTTAAGTCCAACATTTACCACTGAGGTATCCGGGTTCGATCTTAATTTCAGCAAGATGGAAATTGGGCCCCAGGGGGTGATGTCGGGGAGATACCAAGTGAATTTCACAACGGCGGCAAAGGAGACCCTGGCGCTTAATGGGACATTGTCGACCACACCGGCCCTGAAACTTGATGGCCGATTGGATATCAGTGGCGTGATGCCGGATAAATACCGTCCTTACTATGCCCCATACGGCGGACGTGGACTCAGTGTCGAGGCCTTGACGGCCGGCACAGGATTCAGTGTGGCCATGGCGGAAGAGACCCCTGTGTTTTCAATTTCCGACGGCAGTGTGAGGATCAATGGCATCCGCATTCAGGGCGGCGATGACAATGAGCCTGTGGTACAGATGACATCCATTGACTGCAAAGGCATTTCTATGGATTCCACAACCCGGAACATAGGGGTTGAAATGGTGACAGCAGATGCAGGCCGCCTGGATCTGATTCGGGATAAACAAGGGCATATTAACCTGGTGCAGCGTGTCTATGAGATGGTTGCCGCCCCCCCAACAGATAGGGCGCATTTTGGCCTTGCTGCCGAGGGTGAGGTGTCCGGGGCGAAATCACCTGAGACACCCTGGGAATTATCCCTGGGCCGGTTGGATCTGCTGAATTACGATCTTGCATTTTCAGATCTTGGACCGGAAACGCCGGTACGAATGCGTGTGGGCAATATCGGCATCTGTGTGGAAGATCTGTCCACGATTCCGGGTAAAAAAGGACGTATTCAAACCAGTATGGTGTTAGAAGAGAAAGGAAAGATAAACATTAGTGGCAGCGTTGACCTGTCTTCAATGGCAACCGCACTGGATCTGGATATCAAAAATATGGGACTGAATCCCTTTAATCCCTATGTTACCCACTACCTGAATATCCTTATCGAACAAGGATATATGGATACCCACGGACGGCTGACCGTTTTCGTACCAGACCGTGGTGAGCCGAACATCAGATACAAGGGGAATATACTGTTCGGTAAGTTTTCAAGCAAAACCCAAAATGACAACAACGACTTTTTCAAATGCAACGCCTTGTTTCTATCAGATATGGACATGGATTTGACGCCCATGTCCATCAATATCGGTAAAATTGCCTTGACCGATTTTTACCAGATCATTGATATTTCCGAACATGGTATGTTGAACTTAAGCAGGATTGTCAAACACAGCAAGGATCAAAACCCCAAAGACCAAACCCCGGTTTTACCAAAGACGAGCACGCCATCGGCTGAAAAAGAGAGGCACGGTCCTAGCATAAATATCGATGCCGTCACCATGCAGGGCGGTACAATACACTTTACCGATCACTATACGCCGCCGGGTTATTCTGTGGATATGACAAAACTGGGTGGCAGTCTTACGGGCCTGTCTTCATTGCCCGAGAGAGAACCGGCAAAGCTTTTACTCAAAGGCACCTATGCCGATCATGCGCCCCTTGAGGTTGCAGGCCTTATAGACCCTTTAAAAAACGAGACATTTGCAGATCTGACCGTGTCCTTTAAAAATATTGAGTTGCCCCAGTTCAACACCTATACGGAAAAATTTCTGGGATATCGCATTGCAAAGGGAAAATTGATTCTGAATCTTGAGTACGACATCAAGGATAAAGAACTCAATTCCATGAACCGGATTTTTCTGGATCAGCTCACCCTTGGGGAACGTGTGTATTCACCGGATGCCGTTTCTCTGCCACTGGACTTTGCCATTTCACTGCTCAAGAATTCAAAAGATGAAATTAAACTGAATGTGCCGATCCATGGGCAGCTTGATGACCCAAAATTCAGTTACGGCAGTGTGGTTGCCACTGCATTGAAAAATGTGATTCTTGGCATTGTCTCCGCCCCTTTTAAATTTCTGGGGGGGATGTTTGGCTTGGCCAAAGGGCAGGATCTTGGCCATGTGGCGTTTGAACCGGGAAGTGACGTGCTAGGTGATTCGGACCTTGAAAAAATCGATCAACTATCTAAAATCCTGATGGAGAAAGAAAAATTATCTTTGGAGATTGACGGCACATTCAATCCAGAAAAAGACAGGGAGGGGATCAGACGGTCTAAATACAATACACAGCTGTCCAAAGTGCAGGCCAGGAGCGGGATCGCAGAAGGAAAAGACCTGAACGCCTTAACACCACAGGAACGGGCCGCCCTTGTGGCAGCCGCCTATGATGACGCCGAATTCCCCAAACCCAGGGAAGAATCCGGAGCGGAAAAAGCGTTGTCAAGCAGCGAACAAGAAAAGCTGCTGCTCACATCCATTACCGTTACTGAAAAGGAACTAAAGGATCTTGCCCTGCGCAGAAGTGGCGCAGTGCATAACCGTATGGTGAATTCAGGTGGGATCGAAACACGGCGGATTTTTGTAAAAGAGCCCATGGCTGTCGCTGACGACAAGATCGGGGAAACACCGGTAAAAACCATTTTTGAATTAAAATGATCCATTTTTAAAAGAAACCCACACAATGTTTAAACGATTGAAATTTATTATTTACACCCGTCCTTTTATGTTGATGACCTACTACTTTATATACTGCTATGCATCAACCTTTAGACTAAAAGTTGAAAATGAAGGGCCCTGGATGGCACTAGTGAAAGCAAAAAAGCCGGTACTTCTGGTCGCCTGGCATCAGCAGTTTTTTTCTGCCATTCGATATGCTAAAACCTATTCCCAATATACCCCCGGCCTGATGATTTCCAGAAGTAAGGATGGTGATCTGATTTCATCAGTGGCCAACCGGATGGGATGGTATACGCCGCGGGGATCTTCTTCCAGGGGGGGCAAGGAAGCCTTAAAAGCCATGATTGACCATATTAACACGTATAAATTCGGTGCGCATATCCTGGACGGCCCCAGGGGGCCCATTGGTAAGGTCAAAGCCGGTGTAATAAAAATGGCCTTGGAGACCGGCGCGGTTGTGGTGCCGTGTTATACCGATGCGGATGCGGCGTGGTTCTTCAACTCCTGGGACCGCTTTATGCTTCCCAAGCCCTTTACCCGGGTGTGGATTCGGTATGCAGATCCCATACGACTTGAACTCAATGACAATACGGATTTTGAGACCCTTCGCCGTAATCTAGAAACGGAAATGCTTCCGGGCCTCCATACATCCGGACATGATCAGTAACCGGGCCGCAGCTATGGGCCTTACCCGTTCTGTGTTATCGGCCATGGTCCACCACAGCGTTGTCGGAAAAAAACAGGGTGATGGTAATATACGCATATCCCAAAATAGCCAGTATTGCAGCCCAGCCGTAAAAGACACCCAGGGGCGCCAGCACCAGTGCGGTAATCCAGTGGGTCACAATCACCGTTGGGGAATGCAGCTTGATGGGGAAATCGTCAAATCGGCAGATTACCGATAATCCGCACAGATTCCATCCGTACAGGGAGGCAAATACATGAACATGAAGCAGCCATTTGGTCTGCATGGGGTCATAGCTGTCCTGCATATGCAAGGAGATATAGGCGATACCGGTCACCGCAGTGGCAATGAGGAACCCAATGCCCGACGTCAGGAACAATTTCTGCTGAATCCGGTCCGCAAAGGTATAATAGAGCAGAAGCACCATCACCACCGCCGTGAACAGGGCCGCCGTCACAAACACCTGGAAAATGAACCGTTCAAAAAGAATGAAACAGAAAAAGATGATGACACCCAGGGTGATGGTCCAGAAACAGACCTCCATGATCCCCTTGCGTTCGCGACCTTCAATCTTTTTAAGCATGCCGAAAATCAGGGACAGGGTCACCAGGGACAAAGGGAATGAATACCCCAGGAAAAAGGTGTTCAGGTTCAGTTTTTCCATATAGATCCAGTGGGTATACTGGTTGTTGATGATGACCATGGACGCCATGACAATGCCTGTGGACAGGCACAACAGGCTGGCCTGGTGAAATTTCTCCGTGACCGGAACACTGTTTTGAATGAACTGCAGGGGCAGCACTGAAAATTTTTCCACCCTGATCTTCTCCACCAGGAACCAGAGCACGGCGGAAACAGCCAGGGTCAGGGGGTACACTTCAAAAAATGCAGACAAGGCATATACCAGGGACAATACAAAAAACAACTGGACGATTCTGGACATGCCCTGTTGCCGCTGGGTGTAATACAGAAGAATGGTACCGCCGGTACACAGATTAAACAGAAAAACATGCAGCCGTTCAAAATTGTAGTTTTCTGACGGGAAATAGATATGCACAAACCCGAAAATCAGGGCGGTAATCATAAGAAAGGAAAACAGAAATTTTACTTTTGTATTCATTGTATCGTTCCTGAATGAGATCATATTCATAGTAGATTGGGTTTCGTTCTCCAACCCAATCTACTTAGCTGTGGCCATGGCCCTTACCTGCCCAGCAAATGCCGTAAGGCCGGTTCCAGGGTGGCATGGGTGAATTGATATCCGCTGTCCAGCAATTTTAAGGGAATCACCCGGGCCGAGGTTAACATTGTCTCTTTACCCATATCTCCCCACAGGGAGGTGATCACAGGGGCCGGCATCACTAAAAAAACCGGTCGGGAAAGAACCCGGCCCAGGGTTTGACTGAACGCTTTATTGATTTCAGGTACTGGTGCGGTCAGGTTTACAGGGCCATGGATATCCTCTTTTTCCAGAAGATGGAGGATACCGGCCAGCACATCCTCCATGCTGATCCAGCTCATATACTGCCGGCCTTGGGAAAACCGGATCCCCAACCCCAGGGCAAAGGGGAGAAACATGCGTTTCAGGGCCCCTCCGGCCGGTGTCATCACAACACCGATGCGCAGCTGTATGGTACGGATTCCCCTGCGCTCAGCACCAAGGGATGCGGTTTCCCACTGATGGCACACCTCAGAAATAAATGAGTCCCCCTTGGGTGTCCCTTCGGTAAGTTTCCGGTCTGCGCCTTCCCCGTACAGGCCGATGGCCGATGAGGAGATAAAGGTGGCAGGGGGATCTGCCATGGCCCCCATTTTTTCCACCAGTACCTGTGTGGGAATAACCCGGGAATCGATAATCCGTTTTTTCTGTTTGTCCGTCCACGTTCCCCGGGTGATATCCACGCCGTTCAAGTTGATCACAGCATCAATCGGACCGGCCGCCCCCAAGTCCAGGATATTTTGATAAGGGTCCCAGTACAGGGTATCGGGGGCATCGGTGTTTGGATCACGGACCAGGCGAATCACCTCATGGCCGCAGGTTCTTAGAAACGGCACCAGGGCCTGGCCGATGGTACCTGATGCCCCGGATATCAGAATCCGCTGCTGTTTTATTTTTCCCACCCGCTTCTCCATGTCCGCTTTTAATACCTGATGGCGGTAGGAAAATATCCGCTCCAGTTCCTTCATGGCGTATCCGTAGAACGGCAGGCTGAACGGTTCCATCGGCAGTTTAAATTTCACCTGGTCTTCCATGATCGTTCGGTTTTCGGCCACCTTATGGAAATGGTGGGTATGTTCCCACAAGCCAAAGGGCCCTTTTACCTGCCGGTCCCGGAACATCCGGTTCTCTTCATATTCAATGTGTTGCGCCTCCCAGATCATGGGAATGCCCATGACCCTGATTTTGAATTTGACCTGAACCCCTTTGTCAATCCCTTTGCCTTTACGGGAAATCTGTTGTAAAGGGGCCCAGGGCGGGGTAAGCCGGTTGATGGCCCCCTCCCGGGCATGCCAGGCAAACAAATCTGCTGCGGAAGCGTCTATCTGTGTCTTTTTAATAAATATTTTTGCCGCCATATATTCCTGTACTACCCACCTTTGGATTAGATTTAATGGCTTAGAGCCTGTTTGATAATTGATGAATCGGCTGCAATCCCATGAAAACTGGTGCTCATTTTCATGGGATTGTGCTTCGATCCCCTGATTACCAAACAGGCTCTTATTGATATTAAAGAACTTATGTTATATGAATGTCAATCAAGTTTAAACCTTTATATGTCCTTATTTTTAATTTAATCTTTACAATAAGGGCACGGTATTTGCTTATAGTGAGCATTGAGTTGGCTGAATTGTTTGGTTTATAAATTTTAACCTATACCCATGGTCACAATTAAACCTGCCACAGATGCACGGGCTTTTAAGCCGGCATCAAGGCTTGCCAATGGCTTTTTAAAAAGCAAGCAGACAGGTGATTTTAATTTGACCTGAACCTTAAACAACATGGAGGATAAACAATGGATAAATATGAATGCCCCTGCGGATATGTGTACGACCCTGCTGAAGGCGACCCTGACAATGGTGTAGATGCCGGCACGGCCTGGGAAGACCTTCCCGAAGACTGGGTATGTCCCATGTGCGGCGCAGCCCAGGAAAATTTTGACAAACTGGATGATTAAACCCCGGGAGATTATTTAAATGTATAAGCCCATTGAAATAGCAGACAAGATCTATTCCGTGGGATGCCGGGACTGGGATATCCGTGATTTTCACGGATATTCCACCTACGAGGGCACCACGTACAACGCCTTTCTGGTGCTGGGGAAACAGAACATCCTCATCGACACAGTAAAGAAAAACTTCGGAGATGAACTGCTGGACAACATTTCCCGGATCATTGATCCCCAAAAAATTGATGCTGTTATCTCCAACCATACAGAAATGGATCATTCCGGCGCCATCCCCAAGGTGCTCAATAAAATCGGTGTGGACAAGCCGATCTATTGTTCGAAAATGGGGGCCAAAAACCTGAAAAGCCATTTAAACACAGATTACAATTTCCAGGTGGTCAAGACGGGAGACACCCTGACACTGGGAGACAGAACATTCTCATTCCTTGAGACAAAAATGCTTCACTGGCCCGATTCCATGTTCACTTATCTGCCCGATGAGGCCATCCTCTTTTCCAGCGATGCCTTTGGGCAGCATTACGCCGGTGACATGTTCTTTGATGATGAAATAGGGGATGAAATCATTCCCCATGCCCGCAAGTATTACGCCAATATCCTGCTGCACTTCTCCGACAAGGTCCAGGCCCTGCTCAAGGATGTGGGCAAAATGAATCTGAAAATCGATATGATCTGTCCGGATCATGGCATTATCTGGCGGGACAATCCGTCAAAGATCATTGAGGCCTATGACCAGTGGTCCAGGCAGGAACCCCAGAAAAAAATTGTGGTGCTGTTTGACTCCATGTGGGAGAGTACCACCAAAATGGCCAAGGCCATCACCAATGGTATTGAATCCGAAGATGTGAATGTCAGACTGATGAACACCCGAAAATGCCACCGGTCAGACATCATGACCGAAGTCATTGATGCCGGTGGCATTGCCGTAGGGTCTCCCACACTGAACAACAACATTTTTCCGGTTATCTCGGATGTGATGACTTATATCAAAGGGCTGCGCCCCCAGAATAAATGTGCTGTGGCCTTCGGATCTTATGGATGGAGTGGTGAAGCCGTAAAACTCCTGAATAAGGAATTTGAGACGATGAAGCTTGAAATCATTGATCCCGGTTTAAGAGTCCAATATGTACCCGATGAGTCAGACCTTGGCAAATGTTTTGATCTGGGTGTAAAACTGGCCGCAACCTTAAAAGAGAAAATTGCCGGTTAGCCAAAGGAATAGTGGGTCAACACCGGCTCAAGCCGATATCATGCCCAAAGGCTGTGCAGGTTGACGCAAGATCCATGGCCAAAATCAAATCCGCAGTACACGCCAATGGATGCATATTTAAATTTGACATATGTGTCCGTTGGCGTAACTTCGGGACACTAATTAAGTTCCCATATATCAATTAAATCATCCATATTTCCAATCACAATATTCATAAAAGCAAGTTCCATATCCAGCATCTGATGATCTGCCTTGCGCAGCCATTCCGAGAGCCAGGCAAACCTGAGGGCCAGAACATATTCCGGAAACCATTTTAAAGATGTGGGGCTGAGCAATCCAGCGGCCTTAATGGAAGATAAAAATGTTGTCACCATGGGCATGGCAAGCCCTTCGGGATGCTCAATCCCCGCACAGCCCACAAGATTGGCGGCATCATAGCAATCCGGCTTCATCCCCGTAAATTCCCAGTCGATGACCGCTTGAATCTGGCTGTTGCAGGACAACGGTCCCCAGATCACATTCAGGGGATGGAAATCCCCATGGCAAAACCCGGACGGCAGTGTATCGTAGGCGGCCATGAATCCCTTCTCCAGGAACTTAAGAATCGGAAGATACTGCGTCAGCATTTTGGGATGGTGGACCTCCATATCTTTGAACAGCTTATATATGTAGGCCTTAATCGAAAAATCAGAGAATGAAAAATTTTGGGTGATTCCCTTTGCGGCGCCATGCATATCAATGAGAAATGTTGCCATATCCTGTCCCATCTGAGACGAGGCAAGCCACCCGGGCCGCTCAATTCCGGCAGAGTTCAGATACCGGGTAATCTGAAAACAGGTTTCCCCAATAAAGGGCAGAATCTCTCCATTCAGGGCTGCTTGAGGCGCCAGCGCCTTTGTCAAGCCCTTACGATTCAAAAACGCCAGTATCGCGGCCACCCAATTCCTGTGCCCGCGTTTGGAAGCGGCAAAGGCTTCAATGAGAAACCGTTTGCCGGATCCGTCTTCAAACACGGCTCTGGACAGGGATCGCTCCGGACTTCCCTCAATGAGGGCAGCGGGACACAGCGCATTGACTTCAATTCCCCACAATTGTTCCACCTGGGTCCGGAACGTCTGCCGGTCCAGTAGATTACTCACATTTGTCATGGGTCTGAATTCCTTTTGTACCCCTTGAAACATCTCCGGTGGGATTTTTATGAAAAGTCTTTCCCTGAGCAAGGGCTGCTTTTTGAATCACATTTGAGCCGAATTTATCCAGCACGGCATCAACGGCATGGTCAACGGTTTCCCATTGTTTATTGGCAATTTCAGCCGGATCCGGTATCAAAGAGATCTGAACCGGTCTGGATTCATCCATAAACTCCGACACGCCAACCCCTAAAAGCCGTATTTTCTTTTTCAGAGAGACCCTGTCAAGAAGGGCCACGGCCTCATCATAGATGGCATTGGACGAGGAGATCCATGACGTTGTTTTTTTCCCACGGGTGATCTGGGTGAAATCTGAAAATTTTATTTTAATGGAGACGTGGCGGCACAGCCATCCTTTTTTCCTCAAGTCTCTTCCCACGCGCTGGGCGCAGGCCAGTAACACCTGTTTTATGTCAACCGGGTCGCTGATATCCTGTGACAGGGTGGTTTCACTTGAAATGGATTTACGCACGGTATGACCTCCCACCGGCGTGGGGTCTATCCCCCTGGAAAGCTCGGACAGCCGTTGCCCCATTTTGCCGAATTTTCTGTCAAGCACTTCGGGAGTGAGACCCTGGATATCCCCTAAAAATTGAATATTCAAGGCCGTCATCGCCGCCATGGCCCGTTTGCCCACCCCCGGCACCCTGCCAATGGGAAGGGTTTTGATAAACCCGTCCATATTTTCTTTGTTGATCAAGGTCAACCCGTCCGGTTTGTTCATATCTGATGCGATTTTTGCAAGGAAACGGACCGGCGCCACACCAATGGAGCAGGTGAGCCCAAGCTCCTGAGCCACCTGGTGTTTAATTTTCATGGCGATCTGTCGGGGGGATCCGAATAACCTTTCACAGCCCCGGATGTCCATATAGGCCTCGTCAATGGACATCGGTTCCACCAGGGGGGTGAACCGGTTTAAAATCTCCATGATCCTTTTGGAGTCCCGGACATATTTTTCCCGATTGCCCGACACAATGGTCAGATGGGGACAAAGCCGCAGGGCCTGGAACAGGGGCATGGCTGAATGGATGCCAAACTTACGGGCCTCATAGCTTGCCGTTGACACCACACTGCGTCGGCTGCGCCCCGACACCACCAGTGCCTTGCCGCGAAGCCGGGGATTATCCCGTTGTTCCACCGATGCAAAAAAAGCATCCATATCCATATGGAGAATCATGGGCCTAAACCTAACGGACTGTCCTTTACCTCAATCATGCCATCTCCCTTTTTCCGTCAATGCCCCCCTGCCCGGCCACCGACACAACATTTTCTGCCGGTGGCCGGACGCGGGCATATGTTCAGCTTCTGCTATATTTCGTATTTTGGTTGGAAAAAAGCAAGCTCTGGTTTAAAATGTGTTATGAAAGTTCCAATATGTTGCCAAGTTAAGTTCAGTTTTTATTGGGGGGTGACACTGGCTGTTGATAAGCCGGCCCCCCCATGGCTATTATTGTAAAACAGGGCGTTTAAAAAAAATTACCGGAGGCACCTCCCCCATGAATCGAGACCTGATCCACCCCTGGTTTTTATTATTGCTGGTGTTTTTTATTTCAGCTGTTTTTCTTGTAATGATTAAATCGTTTCTCATGGCTATTCTGCTGGCCGGGATTTTTTCCGCCCTGGCCTATCCCTTTTACCAGCGCCTGAACAAATGGTTGAGAGGACGGCAGGCCGCCGCCTCCGGGCTGACCATCATGATTATCATCCTGATCGTCCTTCTGCCTTTAAGCGCTCTTTTAGGCATTATAACCAGCCAGGCCATCAAGGTGGGACAGACAGCAACTCCCTGGGTCCAGAAACAATTGTCATCGCCCCTGACCCTTTCCCAGTGGCTGGAAGATTTGCCATTTTATGAGCAGGTGGAGCCCTACCGGGAAATCATCTACACCAAGGCCGGTGAACTGGTGGGCAAAGCAAGTCAGTTTTTTGTCGACGGGCTCCAGGCCGCCACCATGGACACAATTAACTTTATATTCATGGTGGCCATTCTTTTGTATACCATGTTTTTTTTTCTCATAGACGGGGACAAACTGTTAAATAAAATTTTATACTACATGCCCCTGGACGATAAGGACGAAAGGCGGCTTCTTGACAGATTCACTTCCGTAGCACGGGCCACAATCAAGGGAACAGCCATCATCGGTATTATCCAGGGCGGGGCATCGGGCATCGCATTTGCTCTGGTCGGCATCCACAGCTCGGTTTTCTGGGGGGCTGTCATGACGGTGTTGTCCATCATACCGGGCATTGGCACCGCCTTGGTATGGATTCCGGCAGCCCTTTGGCTGGCAGCCCAGGGCGCATGGTTCAAAGCAAGCGCGCTTATTATCTTCTGCGGAGGGATTGTGGGTGGTGTTGACAATCTTCTGCGACCACGACTTGTGGGTAAAGATACGGAGATGCACGATCTTTTAATTTTATTTTCCACCCTTGGCGGTATTGCCATGTTCGGTATTATCGGCATTATCATTGGTCCTATTATTGCCGCATTATTTGTCACCATCTGGGATATTTACGGCGTTGTTTTTAAGGATGTGCTGCCCAAGGTAGGGTCTTAGTGCCATTCAGAAGGTAAAGAATATTTGACAAACCCCGTGATTTGTATTTAGGATGGTAACCTAGACGCAAACGGTTATTATTCCATAGGGGCTGATTATGAACAATCGTGTTTTTATTGTTTTGATCGTTGCGATCCTTGCAGGGTTGTATTTTATTTTGCACTCTTTTGCGCCAGTTGCATTTGATCAGCTAAAGGCGGCACTGGTTTCTGTTGAAGAGCTTTTCATTTGGTCATCCATTGCCGTTGGTGCTGTGACGGCATTGTTGTTTTACGCCTTTGGAGGGAAATACCGTATTTGGGGTACGGGACTGGGCATTGCTATTACTTCTATGGGCGTGCTGCTGCTCATTAAACCCGCCTTAGGCGCTAAATTACTCGACGTCATGCTGGCTGCCGTACTGATGGGATCAGGAATTTTCAAACTGATCCGGATTTCCCGAATTCATCCGCAACGATTAAAATGGGTCGCTATTTGCTCAGGTGCTGTTTCCATTATTGTGGCATGTGTTGCCGTGTTTCATTTTTTTAATACAGACACGTATGAGCTAATCACGTTTCTTGCCATTGATTTCTTTATAAGCATCTTTATTGTATTACAGCTGGCCTTCAGTGAAAAAAAAGAGCAATCCCGCAGTCCGCAACGCAACTGAACCCTGAGCAGGTCTCCACAGACTGTCAGAGCTTGTTTGATAATTAGGGGAGCGAAGCGAAATCTCATGAAAAAGATAATCGTCCGCCTGCTTGTCTTTTAAGTCGCCCTCGGCGTTACGCCAACGAAAAATACCGATAAAAAGGCAAGAGAAATGGGAAATTTATCCTGACCGTTAATTATCATTGAAAATTCGGATTGACACTCCGAATTTTCAATGATACGCATATCGGCATGATCCAGAGACCATCACATATCCATGCACTTGAAAAAGCAATGAACAGAACCCCTGTTGTTTCTCTTCTAGGCCCAAGGCAATCCGGGAAAACAACACTGGCCAGGATATTTGAAAAAAAATATAACGCCACGTTTTTTGATTTAGAATCTTTCCAGGATCTTCAGCGGCTTCAAAACCCTTAATGACCTGAATCTGGAACATCTTTGGATTGTATATCCAGGAGAACATGCTTACCCGGTAAAAAAAAATATTTCTGTTCTACCTTTAAGCCATATTTACAAATACGGTCCTGTTTCTTTTCATTCAACCGGCTCATAGTGACCTCCTATCCATTTCATTGAGCCGTTCCATCTGGGCATTGATCCCCCCCCCGATAAACGCTTTAGCTTTAGGCCGATAGGCGGAGCGCTTATGCGCTTCGGCTGTCAAGCCTAATGGAGCGCAGCTCATCCGGCGGACGATAGGTCGGAGCGCGTAGCGGTCCGACCTATCTGTCTTTTAAGCCGCCCTCGGCGTTACGCCAAAGGACAGACATAACTAATATGCTTCCTTTGGCGTGCCTTGATGGCGACTTAAAATCCGGCGTATCTGTGGCAGATTTAATTCTGATCATGGGCCTTATTCGTTGGGCTCATTATTACAAATAAACACCCTTTTCAATTTCCACTCCACCTCATATAAAATTATTTTCTGCGGCAAAAGCCGGCAGTGCCGATAAGGCCGATACCGAAAAGTACCATCGTACTAGGTTCGGGAGCGTGTGCTGTATTGTAAACAAGCTGATCTTGAGCTTCGGTGCCAAGGTTGATGGCTTTTACACGGTCATTGTTTACCCAGTTTATCGCATTCGTATCGGCAAGAGCGAACCACGCTGTAACGCTGCTGTTATTTCCCGCATAATAGTTATATTGAGATTCCGTAATTTCTTCTTCAAAAAACCAGACCAGCACCTGCATGTTTTTTTCAATCTGATCTTGATCCAGGCCAGTAATGTCAAGATTTCCCTCAGCATAATTGGAAAACAGCCAGTTTGTCTGTTTGCTGATCTCAGAATCACTTATGCCTTTCACTTCATAAGAAATGTCTGGGAAGATATTTTGTTGACGCTCAAGACAAAAACTGGTGAACGTTTCCCCAGATTCCTCGACCTGCCATGAAAACAATCCGCCCCTTACCCAGGAATTGTCGCCTAACTGGATTCTGGGGCCGGCATCCGTGTACCTGATCTGCTGACCTTCAATTGGCAATGCGTTAGCAGCGGCAGCGAACAAGAGTAATGCGGTGATGCTTGCAAGAGTTGATAATAGCTTTTTCATAACGTGTCTCCTTTTTTAATCATTTATTTTTTTCAACGCGCTGATTTTCAGCACGATCAGAAGTGATCATTGAATTTAGCACGTTCTGTGCCAACTATATAACCATAATATTATCAATAAGTTATAGCAAGATGCCCTGAAATTGAGAACTATATTACATATTTTTTATTTAAAAAATGACGCAGAGTATAAACTTTCTTTCACAGCTGTATGCTTTTGGCCGCGTCTCAGGGTATCAGAAACAATATGATTCCTGCGCCGCGACTTGAATGCAAATAGATCTGATCAACAAAAGACTTGCTTATATTATGTGTATATGTATGATAGACACATACAGAAGATATAGGAGGTAACATCATGCAAACACACTCAGAAACATTGGTCAGGAAACAATTCTTCATTTCGCCCACCCAAGTAAAGAAACTTGAAACGCTGAGTTCAAACTTGAAAGGCCGCTCTGCGGCACAAATCGTCCGAGACGCTATAGACGCTTATGATCCTGCCGTGGAGGTGCCCCAAAGACAAGAACAAGAGTTATTAGCCATTGCTCACGAAAAGGTGAAAGAGGCAATAGCCAGGACAGAAGACACAATTAAAAAAGTAGATCGTTGTCTTGAAAATCTTTCTGCAGTAAAGGGGGCAAAATAATGCCTGGTTTCAAGGACCTTGTATTGGACATTATCAGGCTTACAGAGACTGTTCAAAGACTTAACGACAGGACTGAAAAATTGACTGACCAAACCAACGACATTGATAAACGGGTGGTTCGGTTGGAAACTCTTGTTGAAGTTGCTAAAACGGTCCAACCGGTGCAAAAGCCATTCAAACAAATTGAATCAGAATAAGGCCCATGGTCAAAATTTTCTGGATAGTTGCAGATGATAGAAGTTCAGACTTGAGTTCAGATGTGGATTTGGTATAAGTCAAAAATGTTCCCTTTGGTGGTCAAGTCACCAGGCCTGAAAGGCTTGAAAATGCAAACATATCGGGATACGACGAATTTTGACAACGCGTCAGGGCTGGTAGAATTGGCCGTCAAAATGTAAAGTTATTTTTGAGTGAGCCCTTAGCAGTCAGGTATAAATTAAGTTGAAAAGGAGTTTGATGGTGGATAATATTGACGCCAAAAGACGAACGCTTGAAGAAGCACTTCAGATACCCTGCAAGCACCGCGATATGGATCTGGCACTAAAACCCATGGAAAATTACAGCGCCACTCCGGGGGGACCCCATGGACAGCCCTTGAGCTTCTGGGCGTCCTGGGATCTGGCCGACCGACCCCGCAGGATCGCTTTACTTCTAGATGACTGCCAGGAAGAGTACCGGCCCTATGCCGGCGGTATTCTGCCCAACCTCATCAAGTTGGTGGATACGTTCAGATTTACCCGGTCAAAGGGCGACGGTGTCCGCATTATCTGGAGTGCCTGGACCCGTACGTTCGACGACGGCATCAGCAATGCAGTGGATCGATGGTATGGTCCTAAAGGCCTTCGTCCTGAAGATCCGGAAAATGCCGCGTATGTTTTTACCGGTGCATCCGGTATGACACCCCTGACTGAGATTGCCCCGACTGAAAAGGAGGTTTGTGACGGCTGCTTTTACCATGGAAAGCATCTGGATATGTTCTGGAACTTTGATAAAAACGGCAACTCTTATCTGGATGAAAAATTGAAGGCCGTCGGCATTGATACCATCGTGCTTTCCGGTCTTTGGACGGATGAATGTATTCTGAGTACAGCCTATGCGGGCAGTTCACGCGGTTACGATGTTGTGGTGGTCAGTGACGCAGTTGCAACGGCAACCGCAAATCAAGAAATTGCGTTGAAAATCGCCGGCAGTACAGTGGCAAAAGTATTACCCACCGATGAGGTGATTGCCTACATGACAAATGCCTTTGTCGTGGGTAAACCGGGTGCTGTCAAGGGTACACGCCACCCAGACGGACGCAAGGAAGACTGACGCCTCAGATGGCTGACTGTGTGTCCAAGCATTAGCCCCATGACCACAATTAAATCTGCCACAGATACGCCGGATTTTAAGTCGCCATCAAGGCACGCCAATGAACTCATATTAGGTATGTCTGTCCGTTGGCGTAACACCGAGGGCGGCTTAAAAGACAAGCAGATGGGTGATTTTATTTTGACCATGGGCCTAAAGTTCGCTGAAAATGGCGAAATCTGGCAAGCGTATGGCAAATAATCCAGAAGCGAGGGTTTTCCTTGATAATTGGCTGTTGCAATGGTAAGGGTAGCTAACTTTTTATATGAAAGTGCCAGTAAGTTGTTAAGTTATTTTCATTTTTGTTGTGTGTTCAGCCTGGGCGTTGATAGACTGCGTCAGCCCATGGCTGTTATATAAAAGGGGAGAGAAAATGAGAGCAAACCATCTGATCCTTATCTGTTTTTTCTTTTTTTCTATAACAACCGGCATTTACGCAAAGGACATTTATGTATCCGGGGTCACCCGGATCACCATGCGAACAGGGCCGGGTATCAGCCATAAAATTGTCGCCATGGTTACTTCAGGGACCAAACTGGAGATTCTGGAATACCGCAAGGACTGGTCCATGGTGAGAAATGCGGCAGGGAAAACCGGGTGGGTACTGACCCGTTTTCTTACGGAAGATGTGCCTAAAGCCATTATGGTTGAACAGTATAAAAAGGAAAATCAGCGTCTATCATCAAACCTTTTCGCGGCACAAGAGACGGCGAAGACCCTGAATACCCAGAACAAGGCGCTGAAGGAAATTGCGCGTAAATATAAGCAACTCAAAGATGCCTCCGCAAGTTACCTGAAACTGGATGCCGAACATAAAGCGCTTTTGGCACAGTCCCGGGAACAGGAAAAGCGTATTCAAAGCCTTGAACAACGCATCAGAAGTGAGGTGAAGCTTGGTCTGCTTTCCGGGGCCGGTGTTTTCATTGTGGGACTGATTTTTGGAATAAGCACCCGTAAGAAAAAAAGAGCGTCCCTTTTATCCTGATTTATTTAGGCGGCCCATGATAAAATCGTCCATCTATTTGTCTTTTAAGCCACCCTCGGCGTTACGCCAACGGACACATATTTTAATGTTTTAATATGCTTCCATTGGCGTGCCGTGCTGGTGACTTAAAATCCGGCTATCTGCCACAGATTCAATTCTGACCATGGGCCTTACAATTATTGAATGCAAAATCCATATTTTTCGACAGGCTGTTACGGAATAGATAATTTTTTCAAGTTCAAGGCGGAAAATTAATTTGACCGCAGGCATACACCTAGTATTCGTAAGGATCAAATTGATTTTCTTGATTTTCCAACGAACGGCCATAGGGCGACCTGGTCTTTCACCAAGGTTTACCCACAACAAATCATAAAAAAAACTAATCGGTAAACTTAGTACTACAGCGACACTTTGTTTTATTCCCGTAAAATGAGTCGGTAAATCACCACATTTTATCTGACTTAGGGCTATAACATCCTTTCTAAACGGGAGGATTCTTGAGGGTATCGCTGTAGTGTTAGGCCCATGATCAGAATTAAATCTGCCACAGATACGCCGGATTTTCAGTCACCATCAAGGCATTTTATGTCAATAGTCCGGCTATTAACATAAAATTTGTGAAAATTGGTTCTCATTTTCATGGAATTTCGCTTCGATTCCCTAATTATCAAACACGCTCTTAGTTATTTCATATAAAAAGAACTTGGAAAAATTAGCATTCTGTAGCAGCCTGTCGAAGGAAAAATATCAACGTCGTTTTACAGTGCTATAAAATTTTATGGACCTTTGGCTAACTATGTTATAGACTAAGGGATCGTTTGATAATTGATGAATCGGCTGCAATCTCATAAAAACGGCCCCAATTCCATCAAATTTTATATAAATAGTCCGTCTGTTAACATAAAATTTGTCAAAATTGGTTTTCATTTTCATGGGATTTCGCTTCGATCCCCTATTACTAACCAGGCTATAGCGGGATAGTATTTAAAAGCTGATGCTGTTCGCGATAGCTATCGCGAACAGCCCGAACATATTTAGGAAAGCCTAAAATCATAATGTTCTCAACGATTAAAGGAAAAATTTTATTTGCTGTTATTATGGTCATGGTTATTTCAACCCTGGTCAACCTCTTTCTCACCCACCGGGATGTGGGCAACGCCATACTGACGGCCCAACAGGATTTTGCGTTGAACATTCTGCACGCCCTGGATTTGATTATTGAAGGGGATTACCGGATTCTTTTGAGAGAACAGCAAGACCTGACACGTTTAAAACGCAGCCAATTAAAAGACACGGCCAGGATTATCGCATCGGTATTTCAAGGCTTTGCCGCGAAGGGCGATTCACAGGAAACAAGCAGACTTGAGCAGGCACTGTCCTGGCTTGGAAAAGCTCCATTTGATCATGTCAACTACTACATCATTGATGCACAAGCCAATGTAACAGCGTCCTCCAACGAGCAGGTCACCACTCTTTCTTTAGAATCATTAGAAGATGTCAAACACAGAAACTTATCCCGGGTCATGCAGTTTGACAACCTTACCCAAAGGGAAAATTTTGCAACTTTCAACTTTGACCAGAACCAGGAAAACGCGTCTGTACTTGCCTATTTCAAACCATTTCCCCCCTGGTCCCTAACCATCGTTACATCCGTGGATATCACTGGGCTCCAAGCTTTGGCAGAAAAACAGAAATTCCGGATCATCTCATCTTTGACAGACTATATCCAAGACCTGAAAATTGCCGACAGCGGATTTGTGTATATTTTTGAGGAATCAGGTGCTGTACTGGTTCCGCATGCAGGAAGTGCCTCCCAGTCCATGAGTACCCTGGTCAATCAACACACCGGTAATCTGATCAATGACGATATCCGTGAGCATGCAACTGCTGAATTTTCACACTTCCATTATCTGACGGACATACCGGATAAAACCCCACGGGAGATGATCGCCTACTGTTACTATTTCAAGCCTTTTAAGTGGTACATCAGTGTCATCATTCCTTTTCAGGAGATCAAACTGCCGGCCCAGCGCCTGGTTATCCGGCAGAGCCTGATCATCATGATGCTGTCCATGGCCGGTCTGGTCACCATCATCCTGGTTGTCAGCCGGATCGTTAGGCCTTTGCACCGGCTGTCATCCTATGCCCGAAAAATTCCGAAACTGGATTTCACCAAACCCATGGAAAAAGCAACGCCGGTGGATGACCTGCCGGAAAAATACAAAGATGAGGTAGGTGACCTGGCAGCGTCATTTATACTTATGCGCCACGAACTGAGCCGGACTGTTCAGGATCTGATCAACACGACCACCGCCAGGCAGCACATTGAAAGTGAACTGGGGAGTGCCAGAGAAATCCAGCGGGGCCTGGTGCCTAAAACCTTCCCGGGCCAGCGTAAATTTGAGCATATTGATCTGTATGCCACATTGCAGCCGGCCAAGGACGTCGGTGCAGATCTATACGACTTCTTTCAGCTTGATGACGACCATGTTGTTTTTACTTTAGGGGGTGTTTCCGTCAAAGGTGTGCCTGCGGCGCTGTTTATGGTGGTTACCCGGACCCTTATCCGGGTGTTCAGCGAAAAAGATCTATCTCCTGCCCGGATAATGACCAGTATCAACAATGTGTTAAGCTCCGATAATCCCCGCGCCATGTCTGTTACCCTTGTCATCGGCATCTTGGATATTCAGACAGGCCAGCTGGTTTATGCCAATGGCGGACACAACCCGCCCATTGTTATCACCCGTGACGGAGCGCGTTTTATAGAAAACAAAGAAGGCCCCCTTGTGGGTGCCATGCCTGGTATCATTTATTCGGACAGTACCCTAACCCTTAGTAATGGTCAGGGATTTATGTTATATACGGATGGGGTTAACGGCGTAATAAACAAAACAGGGGAGCGCTTTTCTAATCAACGGATGCTTGATGAAGTGTCAAAGGAGTGGGATCTGCCCTCGGAAACGATAGTGACCAATCTTTTAAACCGTATCAAGAAATATGCCGATTCCGCCCCCCAAGCCGATGAGATTGCCATCTTGATGGTCAAATTCCAAAAGTAGCACCACCCCAGTTGTGCTGAAAAAATGCCCACAAAGTGTGTCCAATATCAGCCTATTCAACAATTTCCAGAATAACCCTTTTTTGTTCCTTTGCCGAGGCACAAGAAAGAATGGTGCGCATGGCCTGTGCTGTTATACCTTTTCTACCGATCACCTTTCCCAGGTCCTCTTTGGCCACCCGCAGCTCCAACACAAGGGTTTGCTGAGCTTTGATCTCTTGTACGTCAACCTGTTCAGGGTCATCAACCAGCGCTTTCGCCATAAGTGTAATCAACTCTTTCATTACTGAATCTCCTTTAAGCAATATGACAATAAATAAGATACGTAAGCTACAACATTTAACTGTTTTATGACTAACTTGTCGACATAGTTAATATAGAATATCATAACTGACTACAATCACAACCCCTATTTGCAGGGTGTTCGCATGTAAGAATGGAATGTTTTTTATCATAATAAATTCAGTTAGTTGTAAAAAAAATAGTTTTCCATTCATTTTATAACTATTTGAAATTACTGTATGGGATTTTTACATGCGTTGACCCTGGTCCTATTTGCAGCGCGATAGAACCTAAAACCTAAACTAGGAAAATAGTTATCCCACTTGACATCAAAACGGAATTCATTATTTTAGAAGAGTTATTAATATTTATGTGCCGGAAAAAATATTTTATTCCATAGCCCGATAAAATATTTGTTTTTGCTAAGGGCATACAATTTAAGGATGTGTGAAGTGGCCACAGAAATTACAATACAGGATTCAGAACGAAAAATGTTGTCCGAAGCCGGATATGGGAAACCGGCGATTGACTATTATCTTGGAAAAAAATATATGGGTTCCATTGAAGATGCCAATCAGATATCCTTTAAAGTTGGTTCCTGTGGTGATACAATGAAAATCTATCTGAAAGTTGATGAAAATCATATTATTCAGGATGCCAAGTATGAAATCGCCGGATGTGCATGTGCCATCTCGGCGGCAATGGCAACAGTGGATCTTGTTAAGGGAAAAACCGTTGAACAGGCGTTAAAAATTAATGATGGAGATGTTTTCAAAGCGCTTAAAAGTATACCGGAAAAAAAGCATCATTGTATTCAACTGGCAGTCAAGACAATGCGTTTGGGCCTTAAAGAATTTCAAACAGCGCACGTATCTTAAATGGCTGACCAGTATTCTTCTTGTCTGTACTTCACTTCTATCAACCGGTTGCGTCTCATCGAATTTCAGCGTTGAGACCCTGGCTAAATCTGATATCGACATGGTATCGGATATACATATTGACCAGACACTGGCACTTCTAAAAACACTTACCCAAAAATTATACAAAATGAATCCCGGAGAACTGGCTAAAACCCCGGGAGCAACGATATCATCCAGGATTTCAGACATATTCAAATGCCCTGCCCCACCTCCGGAGCCTTCCCTTTCAGGCAGAAGATCCACCCTGGCCATGCTGGCAGGCCTTGAACCCGATTATGAAGGCGACCGGGTGTACGCGGTTATGTACGGATTATTCACCATGCTGCACTTGGCCTATAACAACAAATGCGACCTGTTCATGCTCGATTTTCTAAACGCTCAAAATTTTTACAATTCAGCCAGAAATATAGAGATTCTAGTGTGGCGTCTGAAAACCAGGCGTACATCCACCGGCAGATTATGCCTGATCACCAACACCTTTGAGGGTGACGTATCAAATTTAAGCTTTGAACGGATTTTCGGCAAACTGATTGCTTTATCAGACAGCATGGCGCTGATCATGGCAGAACAGGGAGACCGGTTTGTCAAGCAGGCGGTTCATATAGCCGGCATGAGCTTTCTTCCCGTGGGACTATAGCGCCTGTGTGGTAATTGATGAATGGACAGGCTATCCGTATTAGAGCGCTTTTTCAAACCGTATCACCTGATTCTCATAATACTGTTTTCTTTTGGTTGACATTTTAAGAGCCTGCTTTGCAACCGCTAATGCCTGGCTTTTAAAATTATTCAAATACAGGGCTTCGGCATAGGTGTCCAGTATGTATGCTTGCTTTTGGATATCCACAGCCCTGCGGGCCAAATCCAACGCCCTAGAGGCATCCCGAAATGCTTTGTCCGGGCATGTGGCCAGAAGCCAGGCCAGGTTATTTAAGGCATGAACATTAACCGGATCAATTTTTAAAACATTTTCATAAGCCACTGTTGCCTTTTCATACTTGCATGCATGATAATAAAAATCACCCACCTGCACATATAAATCAGAATTATCAGGATTAAGCGCAAGCTGGCGGCTTAGAATTTTTCCAGCAACCAGCCGGGTAAACGAGGTGTTAAGCCCGCCGTAGCTGATACTGTACCCAAGAAAAAAAACTGCCCCCACGGTCAGGAGATACCCGCCAATCATTTTTTTTACTTTCCTGTGATGGTCCTGGACCAGATCTGGATTCATCCGGCACTTTTCCAGGAAACCAATCCGGCGCCCAATACTGAAATGGTGCCAGTTGGGTTTATCAATAGACTGGCGGCTTAAGGACGCAATCTTGTAAAAGGTGGAGATCAACGCCGACGGCGAGTCTGTATAGTTAAAAATATGCAGATCTGCCTGTCGTTCAAAATGCCGCATGAACAGGCCGAAAACATATCGGAAGTAGAGAATAAACAGACCGATGAGTACCAGGCAGGCGGTGGCGGCATGGAGCGTATCCGGATTGAGCCCAAGAAAAGAAGCCGTGTCATATAAGGGATTGATCAAATAAATCATGAACATTAAAGGCTCAAAAAAAACAAAATTACAGGCAATAAATCCGGTAAGGAAAAACAGATAAAAAAGCATATGCCGGTGATATACATGACCGGTTTCATGCAGGATTACCCCTTGAATTTCATCATCATCCAAACAGGCAAGAAGTGCCGGCGTCACCAGGATATACCGGAACCGGCCGACAATACCCATAACGCCGGCAGTGATCATCCCCCCGCCGAACAGGTTCCAAACCAGAATATCCCTGTATTTGAGATCAGCCATTTGGCAGGTTTTTTCAATGTGCTGTCTGTTAAAGCCTGGTGCCAGGGGACGGCACCCCCATAACCGCTGGATCAGGACCGGTCCAAACACAGAGATCGCAAGGACAAAAAAAAGAATGAAAATCACTTCCCCGGCCGTGGAGTAAAGAAAATGATTAAATCCGTCAAAGGGCAACAGTCCCAGGCAGTCAGCCAGAAAAGACAGAAGAGACCAGGGGAGCATGGCAGTCAGACAAAAGGCGATATTGGAAAGAATATAACTTTTTTTGGTCAAAGAATCCGTAAAAAAACGCTTCTGAATCTGATAGGCAAAATTCCATATCAAAATCAGATAAAACAGAAACAACCCAAGAAACAGCAGCGCACCAAGGGTGGGCACCCATTGAAATAGTGCAACACCCGATAATAAATGATTCACACGGAATCCATAAATATTTACGGCAAAGAGCACCAGGGCTGCCATGGACAGCCGTGAAACAGCTGTATGCACCCGTTGGTCAACATCTTGAACCGGTAAGGTCTGCCCAAGGACTGACAGGCGACCGAAATAAATCCGGCAGACCAGGGCAAAGACAGCTGTTGAGGTCAGACAAAACCCAACGGCCCCGGGGTCAAATCCTGAAGGTTTATCAAATAACTCCGAGGTGGTGTAGATCATCAGGGCTGCCAGAAAATATATAAAATTTGAAAACACGGATCAGATCCTATACCACCTTGCCTGTTGCCGCAAACCGCTCCAGAACAATCCATGTTTTTACATCAAACAGAATATTGTCTTGGCGCATACAGTCGACTGCCTGGTCTTGGGAGAACATCTTTACCTCAATCTGCTCGGAGGACTCGTTTTGTTCGGTACTTGCAGATCCGTCACATGTCACATACAAAAGGCTGATACTTTCATCTGTTAGTCCTGATGAAGAAAATACCGCAGGGCTTTGTTTTATCACATTCACAACCGTTAATCCGGTCTCCTCATACAGCTCGCGCCGTCCGGCCTGGACAACACTTTCCCCGGAATCCACAAGACCTGCGGGAAACCCATATTGAAATCCACCCAAAGGCACCCTGAATTCCTTGATAATAACCAGTCTATTCTCCTGTTGATGGAACGGGACAATCACTACGGCATCGGGCCTGGCCGGATTCTGCCTGGAGGCATACAGCCATGATTTATCTGTGCCGGCCCTGTCTGTATACCTGGCGCGAATCAGGTTTAGATGAGGATAATCCGTTATTTTTTCTTTTTTATATATGTCCATGCCCCCAAGAATCTCCTGATGAATCAAAATAAACATAAAACTAAGACATACCAGTCTTTAATGCAACACGAACATTGTATCTTGCCCCCTTTTACAATCATATACATGCAATTATTGAAATAACTCCCAGGGGCACCATGTGCCTGCCCTGTGCCAAATCCCAACCAGGGCGGCCACAGATGGTTGCTAGTAGGAATCACGGATCATTCAATGGGTATGAATGAACGTGAAAATCATATATTCCCCAAATTCATCACCGCCGTTCAATTGGATTGCATGGATATTATTATTTACAATCAGAAGCCGCCAATTTTGGCACAACACAAGAAAATCTTTTAAAGGATTAGCATAGTATGCTAACTAAGTATTTACAAAAGGTTCAAATACCAGATTTTAAATTAACTTACGGAAAATATTCCCGATGAAATGCGTAAAAGGTGATTTAATTCAATTGGCTCTGGAAGGTCAGTTTGATCTCATTATCCATGGCTGCAACTGTTTTTGCACCATGGGCGCAGGAATTGCCAAACAGATCCGCACCCATTTCCCCAAGGCCTGGGAAGCTGATCTTGGGACGCAATCCGGTGACAGATCCAAATTGGGCAGTTATTCAAAAGCACGGGTAAACACACCATCCGGCAGTCTGTATGTGATCAATGCCTACACCCAGTATCACTATTCGGGGCAGGGGCAGCTGGCAGATTATGATGCCATAGCCAAGGTCTTTACCACATTGAAAAAACAATTCAGCGGTCATCGTATGGGATATCCCAAAATCGGAGCCGGACTTGCTAAAGGTGACTGGAACATTATCAGTAAAATAATAGACGGCGCTCTGTATGGAGAGGCTCACACCCTGGTTGAGCTGAACTAATTGCCCTGTAACCTAAAAACTTATTAGGAGGAATAATGACTCAAACCGATCCGAATAAACTGTATGTTGATGCCAACAATAAAATTCATTCTGAAGGCGAACAACCAACACTGAAAAATGATTCAACATTTTTACAGATTCCAGCACAGTTGGAAAAAGAAGTGAATGCCTATGTAAACAAATTAGCTAAGGAAAAAAATATAGAATGGGAAAATGACGAGGGAGTCAAATCTCTTTTTCAATCACACGGATGCTTTTTCATTATATCTCTGGAAAAAGTTGAAGCGATCATGAAAGCAATCAATAACTGCCTGTTGTTGAATGACGGTGATATGGATAAAATAAAAGACAATTTAGCGCAAGCCATGAACATTATTAATGGTATATAATGATCATGTATAAAGGGTATGAACTGCCGCCTTTGATCAAAGGAAAATTAGTAAAGCGATATAAACGCTTTCTGGCCGATATTGAACTGGAAACCGGGGAGGTGGTCACAGCCCACTGCCCTAATTCCGGATCCATGAAAGGCTGTGCCCAACCCGGTGCCGAGGCGTGGGTCTCACAAAGCACCGATCCGAAACGAAAGCTGAAATATACCTGGGAACTTACCCGGATTGACGGCACCTTCATCGGGATTAATACGCTGGTGCCCAACCGGCTGGTCAGGGCATCTGTGGAACATAAACAGATACCTGAGCTGTCGGATTACGACCGGGTGACTTCGGAAGTAAAAACTTCTGCGCACACCCGTCTGGATCTGATGCTGGAAAATAACAACAAAAAGCCGTGTTTTGTGGAAATCAAAAACTGCACCCTGGTGGAAAACGGGGTCGCCATGTTCCCGGATGCTGTGACCAAGCGGGGACAAAAACACATTCAGGAACTTGCAGCCCTTTCTGACGCCGGGCACAGGACGGTACTGTTTTTTCTTGTCCAGCGGACAGATGCCCATGCCTTCACCCCAGCGGCTGATATTGATCCTGAATATGCAGCAAAGTTGATGCAAGCCCAATTAAAAGGTGTTGAAATTATTGTCCGGGATGTTGCTTTTGATCTGGATGCAGACCCGGCAGTGATTTGCCTGGATCAAGCTTTAGAGCTTGTTTGATAATCAGGGAATCAAACAGGCTCTAACAAGCTGCGGCAGGTGTCTTTTGCCAAGGTTTTTTTAGTCGTCAGGTTGACATTTCAACCGCCTGCGTCTTATACAACGGAAAATTTGTGGAGCATGATAGCTGAAATCCCCTAATTATCAAACAGGTTCTCAAATATTTTTGCCTAGGGATTAATCATACACTGAAACAATAAGGAGAAAATCAATGAAAAAATGGCAATGTTCTGTATGTAAATACATCCATACAGGGGACGAGCCCCCTGAAAAATGTCCGGTATGCGGTGTCGACGCCAGTAAGTTTGTGCTTCTTGAGGATCCGGCTCCTGATACACCTGAGGCTGAGCCGGCTGCCGATGAAAACACCCCTGATGTCCCAAGCAATACCGCTAACCAGGATGCGGCAGCTTTAGAAGAAGACCGTGTGGCTGTCTACCTGAAAAAGGCAAGTGACCTGATGCTTAAGTATCATGCCCATCCAATGGCGGTTCATCTTCCCAACGGGGTTATCCCAGTGGCCGTACTCCTGTTTATTCTGGCTTTTTTTTCCGGTTCGGACCTTCTGGTTAAGGCTGGATTTATCAATCTGATATTTGTTCTCATTTCCCTGCCCCTGGTCGGGTTGACAGGCTTTCTTGAGTGGAAAAATAAATATAACCAGGCACGGACAACCATTTTTAAAATAAAAATAGCTGCATCAACAGTCTGCGCAACCTGTTGTGTTACGTCAATTATTTGGTACCTGGTTGATCCAGAAGTATTAGGATCGTCCGGTGCCTGGTTATTTGTCGGGGTTAACCTGTTGATGGTTGGCGCCGCCGGAGTCGCTGGGCACATGGGCGGGAAATTGGTTTTCAAGAATTAAAAAAACTGTTTTCCTGGTTTAAAAATTTGTGCCAACGCGCTGGCCGCAGTGTTATATTTAAACTGGAATCCGGCTGTCTCCAAGGCAGCCGGAAGCGCTTTCTGGCTGCAAAGTAATGATGCCCCAAGCTGTCCCATAAACAGCATAATAAAAAACGCCGGGGCCGGCATAAACGCCGGACGGTGCAATACCCGGCCCAATTCTTTGGCAAACACTTTTTGCCGGATGGGGTCCGGTCCTGTTAAATTAAAAATTCCCTGGGCGTTATGTTCCATTAAAAAAAAGACAGCCCGGACCAGATCATCCAGATGGATCCATGGAAACCACTGATCCCCGCCTCCCAGGGGGCCGCCCACAAACATCCTGAAGGCCCGGGACATCACGGCAAGGGCCCCTCCTGAACCAAGAACCACACCGAACCTCATTATCGTTACCGTTGCGCCTTTTGATGCCGCTTTCTGGGCCTGGGCCTCCCAGTCCCGACACACCCGGGCCAAAAATCCGGTGCCATAGGATTGTGTCTCAAATAAAGGGGTATCTCCCCGATCACCATAAAACCCTGCTGCAGAAGCATTGAGTAATTGCCCCTGAAAATTTTCGGGCATGGCATCCACCAGGTATTTGGTGGTTTGGATTCTGGAATTATAAATGGCTTTTTTATATTCCTTTGTCCAGCGTTTAAAAATATTTCGCCCTGCCAGGTTGACGATGACATCCGATTGCGGTACAAGATCCTGCCAGTCTCCGGCAACAGAGGTATCTGCACTGGTCCAGAAAAAATTATCATGCGCATCAGCCATGGGGATATTTTGCGACGTGCCGATGCCGTTGACCTGCCAGCCCGCATCCAGATATTTTTGTGCAAGAGTCTGTCCGACAAATCCAGAGGCTCCCGTGATTAAAACCTTTTTCATTATGTTAACTCCCTTTGGTTTATGATCAAAATGAATCAACTTTTAAACAGGCTCTTAGAGCGGATCCCCAAAAGCTAAAAATTCTGTGATGCCAACTTTTTACCGGACAGCGCCATCAAACTTACGCTGTTGCTGTCAATGACAGCAAAGGTGGGCGTATCGTTTCTGGGAACTGCGATGGAGCCTGGATTCAGGTGAATGCAATCTTTATTTTTTTCCAAGTGGGGCCGGTGGGTGTGTCCCTGGATAATGATATCCGTACCCTGGGGGATTCTGAGGGTATTTTTATGTCCATGATGCATGAAAATGGTTTTATCAAAGGCCGTAAAGCTCAATTCATGGGAAAATCCTTTACAGAATTCTTCTGTGTCACAATTGCCGTAAATATAAAACAATTTAAAATCCAGATCGGCAATCGTTGACCGGATTTGCTCAGGAGCAAAATCAGGCTCATGGTAGCTGCCATACTTTGTATCAAACAGATCCCCTGCAATGGCAACGGCATCACCGGAGCCGGCTAAAGCGTTTATCGTCAGCCAGGCTGATAAACTGCCGTGTAAATCCGCAAATACGAAAAGCCGTTCCATGATCTCAGACCATTCCTTCAATTTTTTCCATGGCTGCCACACGCTGGGCCAGCGGTGGATGGGAGTAATTTAAGAATACATAAAAGGGGTGCGGGGTAAGGTTGGCAAGATTATTGGCACTGAGTTTTTTTAACGCAGTTATTAAGGCCCCGGTCTTTTGGGTTGTTAAAACCGCAAAGCGGTCGGCTTCATATTCATCTTTTCTTGAAAAAAACTGCATGATAATGGAGATCACCAGGTCAACCGGAGAAAAAAGAATACTGAAAAAAACAAGCCCCGCATATATGGACGGTGTATCCACATGAAATGCCGTGAAAAGGCCTTGCTGGGTGATCACTAGAGACAGAAGGTAAAAAATCGCCCCCATCTGGAGAATGCCCAAAATCAGCCGGCGCTGGATATGCTTTTTTTTGAAATGTCCCATTTCATGGGCAAGTACAGCCAGAAGTTCGTCCGGGGTATGGGCCTTGATAAGGGTGTCAAACAGCACAATGCGTTTATTTTTTCCAAAACCTGTGAAAAACGCATTGGACTTGGTGCTGCGTTTGGAGCCGTCCATGACAAAAATCTGGGTCAAAGGAAAATCAATGGCTTTGGCATAGGCAAAAAGTTTGTCTTTTAATTCACTGTCTTCAAGGGGGGTGAATGTATTGAATAAGGGCATAATCCATGTGGGAACAATGTATTGAAGCGCCAGGATAAAAACAGTTGTTACCCCCCAGCAGATCATCCAGGCCCAGGGGCCTGTGCTTTCCAGAAACCAGAACAGGGCAGACAACAAAGGGATACCCAATACCAGGGATAAAATGATGGATTTAAGCAGATCCAGGACATAAAGTTTTGGGGTCATTTTATTAAACCCGAATTTTTCCTCTATGACAAAGGTGGAATAGATGGAAAAGGGCAAGGAGATAATGAATTTGCATCCTGCAAGGATACCGATGAATAAAAGCCCGCAGCCAATGGAGGACCATCCGGTTCCCCTGACAAAATAATCCAGGGCACCGAACCCGCCCAAAAACCAGAACGCTAAAAGAAGACCCAGATCAATGCTCGAAGTGACCGTACCCAACCTGGTGGTGGCCTTAAGATAATGCTGGGACTGTTCATACCGTTTTTGATCATAGACACCTGCAAATTTTTCAGGCAGATCTGTTGTGAGCCTGCCGATGTTCAGATGATCAGCCACATAATTCATTGTAAAATCAACAATGAGCGTAACAAGAATAATACTGGTAATCGTCTGGTCAGATAAAAACATCGTTTTATTGGGCACCGGAATTAATCAAATCCCGAAGTCTTCCGGAACATTTAAATGTGACAACCCGTCTGGCAGGCAGTGTCATCTCCTCATCCGTGGCAGGGTTACGCCCTTTCCTTGCTTTTTTTTCATTTACACAAAATTTACCGAAACCTGAAATCATAATATCTTCACCCCCTGAAATGGTCTCTTTTATGATTTCAAGTAACTCTTCCATGACATCATAGGCCTCACCCCTTGACAGCGCCAGTTCATTTTGTATTTTTTCTGCAATAATCGTTTTGGTCAGTGCCATAATATCTATTTACTCCTGCGGCACACAAAGCTCGCGTCTTGAAAGATTAATAAAATTAGGATCGTAAAATACTTTAAATCCTTCGGGATTGTCAAGATATGGATCATCTGTTATTGTGTTTTACTGTAAAATCGACATCATTATTTAATTATGGAGATAAAATGAAACACGTGTTATCCATCACCCCCATAGACGGACGTTATGCCCGCCTTACCGGTGTCCTTTCAAATATTTTCAGTGAATCCGGTCTGATTCATCACAGGATTCATGTTGAACTGAAGTGGCTTAAATTTCTGATAACGGATTTAAAGGTCCACGAAATTGTACAGGCTGATCCGCCCTTGGATTTATCAAAGCTGGATGTTTTAATCAATGATTTTCATGAGGATTATGCGCTCAGGGTCAAGGAAATAGAATCCCGGACCAACCATGATGTCAAAGCCGTGGAATATTTTATTAAGGAAAAACTGGATTCCGCCGGGCTGTCCCCCATACGGGAATGGGTTCATTTTGCATGCACCTCCGAAGATATCAACAATACGGCATATGGACTGATGCTCCAAAAAGGCAAAAACCAGGTTGTTGAGCTGCTGACCACCTTTGTGACGGAACTTGAAAAAAAAGCCCTGGCGTATAAAAGTATTCCAATGATGTCCCGCACCCACGGGCAGCCTGCTACGCCTACGACCCCGGGAAAAGAGTTTATCAATTTTGCCTGGCGTTTGAACCAGGAAATCCAGGTGTTGAAACGTACTGAAATCCAGGCAAAAATAAACGGGGCCACCGGCAACTACAACGCCCATGTGTTTGCGTTTCCCGAAATTGACTGGATGGCTGCCTCTGAACGGTTTATCCGGGATTACCTGTCCCTTGAACCCATTCTGTTCACCACCCAGATAAATCCCAACACAGCCCTGTCCAAGGTACTTCATGCCATGATCCGGGCTGCGGCGGTGATCATTGATTTTGACCGTGATATGTGGGGGTATATCAGCCTGGGATATTTCAAACAACGGGTTAAAGAAGGAGAAACCGGATCATCCACAATGCCCCATAAGGTCAACCCCATTGATTTTGAGAACAGTGAAGGCAATATGGGGCTTGCCATTTCCATGCTGGAGCATCTGTCGGTTAAACTTCAGAAATCCCGGTTCCAAAGAGATTTGAGTGACAGCACTGTATTACGCAGTTTAGGTACAGTGTTCGGGTATTTTATCATTGGAATGAAAAATGCCCTGAAAGGCCTGTTAAAAGTGGAGTTAGACCACGCAGTACTTGAAAGGGATCTTGAGGATAACCCTGAACTTCTGGCCGAACCCTTTCAGACCGTTATGCGGGTATATGGTGAAAAGAATCCATATGAACGGCTTAAAGAGTTGACCCGGGGCAAAAAAATTCAGAAAGAGGATTTGGCCCGGTTTGTGGACGGACTTGAAAAGGTACCACCTGAAGTTAAAAAGCGAATGGGGGCACTTTTACCCCAGACATACCTTGGGCTGGCCGAATCCCTGGTGGATTTGTATTTCAAGGAAAAATAAAAAATCATACGCCAAAAGCAATGATTGTAAAAATTAATGATAAGTGACAAACAAGGTCAGATGCTGCTGAAAATGGCGCGCACCAGTATTGCCGAAAAACTTAGTCTTCCTGTGGATAAAACGCAAATTGATTTAGATCAGTCCTTTCTGGAAAATAAACAGGGGCTGTTTGTGACCCTGCATAAAAACAGTGCGCTAAGAGGGTGTGTTGGTGTCATAGAGCCGGTTGAGCCCTTGAAAACATGCGTTGGGAAAACCGCAAGGCTTACTGCGTTCAAAGATTCTCGTTTTGCCCCCCTTTCCAGAGATGAATTTCACCAGGTTGATCTGGAGATCAGTCTTTTGTCCCCGCCTGAAAAATTAGAGTATAGTACGGGAAAAGAGTTGATTCAAAGGCTTGTGCCGTTCAAAGATGGTGTTATTATTAAAAAAGGAAGCAAGCAGGCGACCTTTCTTCCCCAGGTCTGGAAACAATTGTCCGATACGGCGTCCTTTTTATCCCGGTTATGCACCAAAGCCGGTCTTGATAACGATGAATGGATCAAAGGAAGCCTAATCGTTTATACATACAGGGTGCATTCGTTTTGTGAGAACAGATAATGCATCAAGGTACAAAAAAATTTATGCGTATAGATCAGGAATTACTGGAAGTCATTTTATCCATCACAAACAAGGGTGAACTGGAGTTTTTTTTTGAAGAAATTTTTACACCGGCAGAACTTTCAGACCTTTCTTTGCGCTGGAAGCTTTTAAAAGATCTGCATGCGGGTATGACCCAGAGGCAAATCGCTAAAAAATACGGCATCAGCCTGTGTAAAATTACAAGGGGCTCAAAGGTGTTGAAAAAAAATGAGTCTGTGACACTTAAGGTCCTGGATTCAATGAATTGACACGATTGTGTTGCGTGACAAGTTCCAGGGCCAGCTCGGACCACAATTCCAGATCCAGTCGGCAAAGTGCGTGTGTGGTATGCCAGGTAAAGCTGTGCAATTCATCGCCAGGCAGATACCCTTCTGGATTCTGTGTTCTGATCAGAAAGACCGCTCCCATGTGAACACTGCCCACCGGTGTGATATCTTCACTGATAACACCTATAAATTCAATGGGATCACTTAAAATCCGCCGGGTCAGTTCCTCATCCAGCTCCCTTTGCATGCCGGCGTTTAAAATGGTTTCAAAATTGTCTGTTCCCAGGGCGGTGTCTTCCGGGTTGATATGGCCGCCGACCCCGATGGACCACAGGTCGTGGAGGCGTTCTTCCCTGCCCTGCCTGTTGTAAGCCGCAGTCATACCGCCATCGAATGTCTGCAAGAGAATATACGGGATGATCTGTTTTTTTTGCCTGTCTTCTTCGGCAATGCCCCGGGGAACAAAGGAAAATTCAGCGTTGGTACATGTGGCGGCAAATGTGGAGAAATTCATTGGCAGGACGGTTCTTTGAGTAACCCAGGATGCGGGAAGGTTTTTTCGGTCAATGCATAAGACCAGTTCTTGCGCTGTATTCATAAATTATTTCCTTCTTCCTTATGTCTGCGGCAAGCAACCAGAACCATGGGCCTTTGACCTGACTGCCTGTACCTTTGCAGATCCATTGGGAAAATACCAGATGTATTTCTGTGTTTGCCAGGGTGGGTGATCCCCCAGGTTTCCGCATTGGTTTTCAGCATCTCCATTATGTTGGCATCCAAACAGGCGCTAACAAAGATATGTTAAATGGATTTAAAAAAGGTGGAGCGGGAAACGGGATTTGAACCCGCGACTTCGACCTTGGCAAGGTCGCACTCTACCACTGAGTTATTCCCGCTCAACTGAAAGGCGTTATACCTTTATAAAAAATGCTGAGCCTTGTCAAGCAAAGATTCATAAATTTTTGGCTATACAGGAGGTAAAGACAAAATGGGTCTGGGAAATATTCTGGTTACCGGCGGTGGGGGCTTTCTGGGCAAAGCATTGGTCAAAAAATTAGTGGGTAAAGGAGAGAAGGTTTTTTCATTTTCCCGGTCACGGTATTCGGAACTGGATAAACTGGGTGTCTCCCAGATCAGGGGGGATCTTGGCGATGCCGGTGCTGTGGTCCATGCCTTAAAAGGCATGGACACCGTATTTCATACCGCAGCAAAACCGGGTATCTGGGGCGATTATGATGAATATTTCCGTACCAATGTGACCGGTACCATGCATGTCATTGAAGCCTGCATGAAAAACAAGGTTTGTCAGCTGATTTATACCAGTTCGCCATCGGTGGTGTTTAATGACAAGGATATGCACGGGGCAAATGAGTCGGTCCCCTATCCGGATCAATATCTGGCCCCCTATCCTGAAACCAAAGCTCTGGCGGAAAAAGAGGTGGTTAAAGCCGCAGCGCAGGGGCTTTCAGCAATCATTTTGCGGCCCCATTTGATCTGGGGACCGGAAGACAACCACCTGCTGCCGGGCATTATCAGCAGGGCTAAACGGCTGAAAATTATTGGCCCGGAAACGGATCTTGTGGACACTATTTATGTAGATAATGCAGCGGATGCCCATATTCTGGCTGCTGAAAAACTGTCCCAAAACCCTGATCTGTCCGGAAACATATATTTCATCAGCCAGGATGCCCCCATATCCAAATGGACCCTGGCCAATGCTTTTCTGGCAGCCGCAGGCCTACCGCCCATTAAAGGGCATGTGTCCGGGAAAACGGCTTATGCGGCCGGATCTGTTTTTGAATTCATTTACCGAACCTTTGGTATTAAAAAAGATCCCCCCATGACCCGGTTTGCTGCAAAAGAACTTGCCACCTCCCACTGGTTCGATATCAGCCGGGCAAAAAATGACCTGGGCTATGTACCCAAAATATCCACCCAGGAAGGCTTAAAACGCCTGGAGGCATGGTTGAACCGAAAATAAGGCCAGGCTCTAACAGCCTGTCGAGTCACACGTAGGTCTCATACTGCGTGCACAATACTGCTTGGGGCAAAACAGTTTGGGTTTGGGGGAAAAGCTGTCGCCCGCACCGCCACAAACTGTCCGGTACTTTTTCATCAACACAGTGGCTTAAAATATCAAGAAAAAGATCCCTGGTTAATTCCTGGGCCCCCATGCGAATCAGATGGCTGGAGGTGACCTGGCAGTCAATCATTTTAAACCCCTGGCAGTCAAGTTCCCGGGCCAGGGCCACAAGGGCAACCTTGGACGCATTGGGTACAAGGGAAAACATGGATTCCCCGAAAAAACTTTTTCCCAGGCTGACCCCGTACAGGCCGCCTGTCAGTCGATCCCCCTGCCAGGCTTCCACGGAGTGGGCAATTCCCATTTTGTGCAGCGTGATATAGGCATCAATCATTTCATCCACCAGCCAGGTGCCTTCGGGCTGGCCCTGTCTGGGTTTTGAACAGGCCACAATGGTCTGTTCAAATGCGGTGTTGATCTTAATGGAGAAACAAGCCTTTCTAATGGTTTTTTTCAAACTTTTCGACACCCTGATTTGGGAAGGGAAAAGGACCAAGCGGGGATCAGGAGACCACCAGAGAATGGGTTCATTATTGGAAAACCAGGGAAAAATACCGTTCATATATGCCAGGATCAAACGCTTTGGACAAAGATCTCCCCCAATACCTAATAAACCGTCGGACCGCGCCAGCCAGGCCGGTGGGAATTCAATTTTTTCAGATAACCTGAAAAGGGGCATCAGACCGGCTTGATATTAAATGTCAGTTTATCATTCTTCAGGCCCAGGGAAAGCTTTCCTCCTTTTGCAAGCTGTCCAAAAAGAATCTCATCAGTAAGTTTGTCTTTGATTTCGGTCTGGATCAGACGGGCCAGGGGCCGGGCACCAAATTTAGGATCATGACCTTTTTGGGCCAGATACGTCCGGACGCCGGCGGAATAAGTCAAAGAAATGCCCTGGTCACTAAGCATGGCTTTAAGTTCCTTCATATTTTTGTCCACAATCAATTCCATCACCTTTTCAGACAAATGGTTAAACTGGACAATACCGTCAAGGCGGTTCCGGAATTCCGGACTGAAGGTATTTTTCACCGCTTTCAGGCTCTGGGAATCGGCATTGGCGGTTTGTGAGCCAAATCCAATGCTGTTGGTACTCATTTCCCTGGCCCCGGCATTGGAGGTCATGATAATAATCACATTTCTGAAATCAGCGGATTTACCATTATTGTCAGTAAGCGTGGCATAATCCATGACCTGGAGCAGTATATTGAAAAGGTCCATATGGGCCTTTTCAATTTCATCAAGGAGGAGTACACAATGGGGATGCTTGCGGATGCTGTCGGTTAAAATTCCACCCTGCTCAAACCCCACATATCCCGGAGGGGCACCAATGAGTCTGGATACAGCATGCTTTTCCATGTATTCGCTCATGTCAAAGCGCAAGAATTGAATCCCCATGTTTTCGGCTAGTTGCCTGGCTACTTCGGTTTTGCCAACCCCTGTGGGGCCCATGAAAAGAAAGGAACCAATGGGTCGGTCAGGTGCTGCAAGCCCGGCCCGTGATCTTTTAATCGCCGTGGTCAGGGTCTCAATGGCATCGTCCTGGCCAAAGATCACGTTGAATAGCTTATCGGGCAAGGATTCCAGGGAAGCCTTGTCTGCTGCCGTCACACTGGAAACCGGCACCTTGGCTATTTTAGCCACAATTTTTTCAATATCCCTGGGGCTGACGGATTTGCGCCGACCATCTGCCGTAAGTTTTAAAAAGGCACCAGCCTCATCAATCACATCAATGGCCTTATCCGGCAGAAACCGGTCATTGATATATTTATCTGACAGGTAGGCTGCCGCTTCAATGGTTTTATCCGGGTATTTCAGGTCATGGTGTTCCTCGTAGCAGGTACGCAATCCCTTGAGAATTTCAAAGGTTTCCTCCACGCTGGGCTCTGAGACTTCGATTTTTTCAAACCGCCGGGAAAAGGCCCGGTCTTTTTCAAAATAATTTTTGTACTCTTCGTAGGTGGTGGTGCCGATGCACTTGATATCACCCGAGGATAACGCCGGTTTAAGGATGTTGGAAGCATCCATGGAGCCCGATGTGGTGGCACCTGCCCCCACAACCGTATGGATTTCATCAATCACCAGCAACGCATTGTCCTTGTTTTCCAAAGCGGTGATGACATCCTTGAGACGCTGCTCAAAGTCTCCCCTGTATTTGGTACCGGCTAAAAGAGCCCCCATATCCAGGGAATATAATTCACAATTCTCAAGCAGATCCGGCACGGTCTTAGCGTTTATTTTCAATGCCAGGCCTTCTGCAATGGCGGTTTTTCCAACACCGGGATCCCCCACAAGGATGGGATTGTTTTTCCGCCGCCGGCAAAGAACCTGCATCACCCGTTCGGTCTCAAGCGTTCTGCCGATAATGGGATCAATCTTATTGTCCTGGGCCCGTTTGATCAAATCGGAAGTAAATAACGCCAGCGGGTCTTTTTTATTCGGGTGCCTGGGTTTTGGATTTGCCTGGTGGAAAAGCTGCTGGGGTTTCTCCTGCCCGGACGGCACTTTTTTCTCTTTATCTACATCATGAGAGATGTACCTGAGTACATCCAGCCGCGTAATACCTTCGGATTCAAGATAAAAGGCTGCATGGGAATCCTTTTCCTGAAAAATGGATGCCAGGATATCCCCAAGATTAACCTCTGATTTTTCAGCGGATCTGGCATGATTGATGGCACGCTGGATCATTCGCTGAAAGCCGATGGTCTGCTGGAGTACATACTCTTCACTGGTCTCTATTTTGTTCAATTTCTCATCAAAGAACTTTTCAAGGTCCTCTTTGATCTGATCGGGGCTGCCCCCGCATTTTTCAATGGCTTCAAGGCCGGAATCATGATTGACAATGGCGTAAAGAACATGTTCGACACAGACATACTCATGTCTTCTTTTTTTAGCTTCCCGAACGGCAAATCCGAGGGCTGTGGAGAGTTCTTTGCTGATCATATACCATTTACTCCTTTTCCATTGTACTTTTTAAGGGAAACCCTTTGCCGCTGGCCAGATTATGCACGGTCTGGACTTTTGTCTCCGCTATTTCCCGCGGATAAATACCGCAAACGGCCTTTCCTTGATTGTGTACATTAAGCATTATTTGTGTCGCTTTTTCAAGAGATTTTCCGAATACCCGGATCAGAATATCCACCACAAAATCCATGGTTGTATAATCGTCATTGTGCAAAAGCACCTTATACATGGGCGGACGATCATCACTTGAGTCATGGGATATTTCAGGCCGGATTTTGGAATCAGTGGATGTCATGCCTCAACCTTAGGTTCGATTTATTATATCATTATTGCCCGCAGCACTTCTTATATTTTTTGCCGGAACCACAGGGGCAAGGGTCATTTCTTTGGATCTTTTCAGATAAGCGCCTGACCGGCTGCCTGGGGGCGGCATCTCCAGAATTGGAAGAAAAGGTCAGATCCTGCTGTTCTTCCTGTTTCATCTCCTCTACCTGGGTGGGAGAGTCAATCTGGATTTTAAACAGAATCTCCACCACTTCCTGTTTGATCCGGTTCATCAGATCCTGGAACATGTCAAACCCTTCTTTTTTATAGATACGCAAAGGATCCTGCTGAGCATATCCCCGAAGACCGATACCTTCCTTTAAGTGGTCCATGTTTAAAAGATGTTCCTTCCACCTGGTATCCACAGTCTGAAGAATAATAAACCGTTCAACATGGCGCATGATTTCAGCGCCGTACATCCCTTCTTTTTTCCGGTATAGATCCTGGGCTGCCTCAAATATAAATTGTCCCAGCTGATCGAGCGAAAAATTTTCCTGTACAGGCCTATCCAAGGAAATATCCATATTGAACTGCCCTTGGATGGCTGACGACAGTCCTTCCAGATCCCATTCCTTGGGTGCTGTTTTGTCAAACACATACCCTTCCACAATGTCATAGGAGACATCTTCCATCATATCCTGGGCCACCTGTTTGAGATCCCTGGCGGTCAGGGCCTCACGGCGCTGACGGTAAATGATCTCACGCTGCTGGTTCATGACATCATCGTATTCGAGCAGATGCTTTCTGATTTCAAAGTTGTGTCCTTCAACCTTGGACTGGGCGTTTTCAATGGCTTTGGAAATAAATTTATGCTCAATGTGCTCGCCCTCTTCAATGCCCAGCCGGTTCATGACCGCATGGATACGGTCTCCACCAAAAATTCTGAGCAGATCGTCTTCCAGGCTCAAATAAAACCGTGAGCTTCCCGGATCGCCCTGGCGGCCGGAACGGCCCCGCAACTGGTTGTCGATACGCCGGGACTCATGGCGGGATGTTCCAAGAATATGAAGGCCGCCAAGTTCTTTAACCCCCTCTCCCAGCTTGATGTCCGTACCACGGCCGGCCATGTTGGTGGAGATGGTTACCGCGCCTTTCTGGCCCGCGTTGGCCACAATTTCCGCCTCTGCCTTGTGGTGCTTGGCATTGAGCACATTATGCTTAATCCCTTTTTTCTTGAGCTTTGCACTTAAAGATTCGGAGACATCAATGGAAATGGTACCCACCAGCACAGGCTGTCCCTTTCTGTGAAGCTGGATGATCTCCTTGATGGCAGCATCGTATTTTTCCTTCTGGGTCTTGTAGATCAGATCTGCACGGTCTTCACGGATCATGGGCATGTGGGTGGGAATGACCAGTACATCCAGGTTATAAATTTTTTTAAACTCCTCTGCTTCGGTATCTGCTGTACCGGTCATGCCCGACAGCTTATCATACATCCTGAAATAGTTCTGGAAGGTGATGGACGCAAGGGTCTGGTTTTCATTTTCAATTTTAACCCCCTCCTTGGCCTCAAGGGCCTGGTGGAGACCTTCCGAGTACCGGCGGCCATCCATAAGCCGGCCGGTAAATTCATCCACAATGACCACCTGGCCGTTTTTAACAATGTAGTCCGTGTCACGTTTAAAAATGACATGGGCTTTTAACGCCTGGTTAAGGTGGTGCAAAAGTTCAATATTAGCCGGATCATAAAGATTATCCACATGGAGCAGCTCTTCACCCTTTGCAATGCCGCTTTCGGTAAGGGACACGGCTTTGGATTCTTCATCCAGGGTATAGTCGGTATCTTTTTTAAATGCCGGGATAATGGTATTGGCCTGGATATACAGGTGAGTGGATTTTTCAGCCGGGCCTGAAATAATCAAAGGGGTTCTTGCCTCGTCAATGAGAATGGAGTCCACCTCGTCCACAATGGCAAAGTGCAGATCACCCTGAGCCAATTCTTCGGGCTCAAATTTCATGTTATCCCGCAGGTAGTCAAAACCAAATTCGTTATTGGTCCCATATGTAATGTCAGCTCCATAGGCCTGTTTGCGTTCCTGGGCGCCCATGTCATGCAGGATCACCCCCACAGTCAGCCCTAAAAAATTATACACCTGGGACATCCATTCTGCGTCGCGCTTAGCCAGATAATCATTGACTGTAACAATGTGCACCCCTTTACCCGTAAGGGCATTCAGATAAGCGGGCAGGGTTGACATCAAGGTTTTACCTTCACCGGTTTTCATCTCTGCAATGGTACCGCGGTGCAATGCAATGCCGCCAATGAGCTGAACATCATAATGACGCAGCCCAAGGGTACGCACAGATGCTTCCCTGACCACCGCAAAGGCTTCAGGAAGAATGTCGTCCAGGGATTCTCCCTTAGCCAGACGATTTTTAAACTCAGTTGTTTTTTCACTGATCTGGGTATCTGATATGGCTTGGATTCGGGGTTCAAATTCGTTTATTTTTTCAATAATAGGTTGAATTTTTTGAAGGATCCTGTCATTGCTGGATCCGAATAATTTCGTAAGGAAATTGAGTACCATGTAAACGTTACCTGTTTAAATTTTAAGATTATTTAATTTATCAGTACAACATATAAGCATTTTTCCAGGAAATAAAAGAAAAAAATTTTCGGACAGACTGGAATTTTTCCCATGGGGCGGATGACATAACGAACAATAAACCGCGGAACACGATGAGCTGGCATCAG
>PDTI01000001.1 GCA_002747145.1 Desulfobacter postgatei | reverse complement strand
TACCCATCTCGAACACGGCAGTTAAGCTCTTCAGCGTCGATGGTACTGCATGGGAGACTGTGTGGGAGAGTAGAACGCTGCCGGGTTATTCTTCAAAAGGCTCTGATTATCATAACGATTATCAGGGCCTTTTGAATTTAGATTATATATCTTCGATTTTTATATTTGTGTCTTGACATTTTAACTGATACTCAATTATAAAAAATGTCAAATTTTTTGATTTGCCGAAGTGGTGGAACTGGTAGACACGCTAGACTTAGGATCTAGTGCCGCAAGGCGTGGAGGTTCAAGTCCTCTCTTCGGTACCATGTTATAGAGACGGGGTTCCAGTTGATTGTTAACTCAACTGAAACCCTGTTTTTTGTAAGAGCCTGTTTGATAATAATGTTATTTTGATCTGTGCGCCTCAAAACATGTTTTAAAACCTAAGATTATATGCTAAAATACGCTAATATTTATAAATAGTTAAGGATGGAATGTGGTTTTTATCGACAGCACTTTTTCATCGCTTAATTCTCCTTTCAAGTCAGGAATGAAATTATTTAATGGATAAAATACAAATAAACGGGGGCCGGCAGCTAAAAGGAGAGGTCTTTGTCAGTGGCGCCAAAAATGCTGCACTTCCACTTATTGCATCAAGTATTCTAGTGGATGGGGTCTGCACATTTGAAAATGTACCCCGGCTAATGGACATCTCTTCAATACTTATGCTTCTCGAAAATCTTGGGGCACCCTGTAAATTTGAAGATCACACATGTATTGTTGATGGGTCCGGGATCAATAAAATCGAAGCCCAGTATGAACTGGTTAGAAAGATGCGGGCCTCTATTCTGGTATTAGGTCCACTTGTGGCAAGGTTCGGCTTGGCCAAAGTTTCCATGCCCGGTGGGTGTGCCATTGGGGCCCGTCCTGTAAATATGCATATTTCCGGTCTTGAAGCACTGGGTGCCAGGATTTCAATTTTCGGCGGATACATTGAAGCAAAGGCTGAAGATGGGTTGATCGGAAATGAAGTCTATTTTGACATTCCCACTGTGACCGGTACAGAAAACCTCATGATGGCAGCCGTTTTAGCCAAAGGGCAAACCAAACTGAGAAACGCGGCAAGGGAGCCTGAGATTGTATGCCTTGCGGATGCCTTAAACCAGATGGGGGCAAGCATCAGTGGTGCCGGTACTCCTATTATCACCATTGACGGAGTGAACCGCCTTCATGGTGCGACCTGCCGTGTGATACCGGATCGGATTGAAACCGGCACTTTTATGGCGGCCGCGGCAGCGACTAAGGGCGATGTGGTTATCCGGGACTGTGTGCCGGATCATTTAGGCGGTGTTATCAGTAAGCTTAAAGCCACAGGGGCTATTGTTGATATTTTTGAGGACAGGATACATATTAAAGGCAGCGAAACGATAAAAAATATTGACATCAAAACTCTGCCGTACCCTGGGTTTCCCACTGATATGCAGGCCCAGTTCATGGCACTGATGACCATTGCCCAAGGGAACAGCATGATTCATGAATCCATTTTTGAGAATCGGTTTATCCACGCCAATGAGTTGCTGCGCATGGGGGCTGATATCAAAATCTCCGGGGGGAATATCGCCAGCGTCCGTGGTGTCTCTCATCTTCAGGGGGCACCTGTTATGGCATCGGACCTTCGTGCCAGTGCTTCCCTTGTAATTGCAGGGTTAATTGCACAAGGAACCACTGTTATCAGCCGTGTTTATCATATGGACCGGGGATATGAGACCATTGAAAAGAAATTTAAAGGCCTGGGAGCAGATATTAAAAGAATATCATCCTGACTATTCTCATATTATAGGAGGACATAGGTAGGTGAACATTCGGCATAAGCTAAGAGTTGCGCCCATGTTCTTTGTCCTTTTGTCCATTGTCACAGGTAGCATCGCAGGTAGCAGGACATCGGTTTCACCTTGGATATGCTTTATCGCGGTGTGTTTGTCTGCCACAATTATCTTTATTTTAGCCAAACCTGATAAATTTATTTTTCTATCATGTCTTGCCGCTTTTGGTTTGACAGTATTTCGCATGGCAAGCATCTGCACCCCTGATTATTCTGATCAGCATGTTTCCAGGTTTTGCAATGGTGAAACTTACCGGATTTCAGGTATAATTAATTCTCTTCCTAAAACAGACCCAAATAAAACCAGATACACTGTAAATTGTACCAATATCAGTGGTGAACGAGCTGTTGGGAAATTGATTTTAACCGTGTATCATGATTTTTCAGAACAAGCTGTACAGCCTTTGCTTTTTGGCGAACATATTATTGTTACATCAAAAATTACGGCCATACGCAATTTTTCCAACCCTGGCGGGTATGATTATGAATTCAGAATGCGTCTTAAAGGTATAACCGGAAGCATTTACTCAAATTCCAAGACCATTGTGCATACCGGCAGGATTGACAGCAGTGTATTTTCACGGGGCATGCAATTTCTGCAAAGGATCCGGAGCCGATTTTCAAAAAATGTTGCCAAAGCCGCCCAGAACACAGACCAAAATCAGACCATTTTTTTTCCCAGCCAGGCACGGGCTGTACTCACAGCACTGGTGACAGGGCAAAAAGAGATGATTCATGAAAAAACCCGTGATAATTTTTCCAAAGCAGGTCTTTCACACATTTTGGCAGTTTCAGGTTTGCACATCTCCCTTGTCGGAATTGTTTTTTTTTCTATTTTTGTCTTTATATTAAACCGTCGACCATCTTTTGTCATAACAGGCAAGGCAAAAAAAACAGCAGGGATTCTAACGCTTTTGCCTTTGACTGCCTATGCTTTTTTTGCCGGATTCTCACCATCTACGCAAAGGGCATTGATCATGGCAGCGGTTTTTTTAGCGTCTTTTCTTATGGAGAAGGAAAAAGATCCCTTAAACTGCCTTTACGTTGCCGCGAGCCTGATTCTTTTTATTGATCCCGGATCTTTGTTTTCCATCTCTTTTCAACTCTCATTTGTCTGTGTTTTTTTTATTATCTCAGGATTTATTTTCCTTGGGAAGACCTTGGGTATGCCTAAAAATAAATGGATAAAAAAAATCTGTTTAACGATTCTGACAACCGTGTTCGCAGGGATTGGTTCAGCCCCAGTGGCAGTGTTTTATTTTAATATGTTTTCCATGGTCCAAGTGGTGGCCAACCTTGTCATCATTCCTGTAATCGGCTTTTTATGCCTTCCTTTGGGATTGGCAGGACTGATGGTTATGGATTTTTGGACTGGCCTTGCGCACCTTTTTTTAGTTTTAGATATCCACATTCTTTCATATTGTCTTCAGGTTATTCATTGGATTGCCGGCTTTGATTGGACTTGGACCAGGGTTGTCACACCACGGCCAATTGAAATTATAATCTATTATGTATTGATACTTTGTCTTGGATTTGCAATCATGGAAAGAAATAAGGGAGCCGTATATCTGACATTTCTTCTGACTGCAGCCGGTATCGTATCCGTCGGCCAGGGGATGTTAAAAAGATTTCATCCGGGAAAACTTGTGGTGCATACCCTGGATGTAGGGCAGGGTAATGCAGCTGTTATCATTACGCCTGACGGAAAAAATCTGCTCATTGATGCCGGCGGATTTAGCGGACGTTCCAGGTTTGACACCGGCCGGTATATTGTGGGCCCCTTTTTATGGAAGAACTGGATTCAGGCAATTGATGCGGTCATTCTGACACACCCGGACAGTGATCACATGAAAGGCCTTTATTTTATTTTTGAAAACTTCAAGGTCGGGCAATGGATAAAAAATAATGATACCTCCCCGTCTGTCTTTTTTAAACGGTTGATGCGTATCGCTGGAAAAAAAGGCATCCATATTCATATCCCGGATCCTGATACCAGCATATTTTCATGGGATCAGGTCAAAATAAGTATCCTTGGCGGAAAAAGTGTTGGCATTGCTGGAAACCGCAATAACAACAGCCTTGTTACCCGGCTTGATTTTCTCTCCTTTTCCATGCTCTTTCCAGGGGACATTGAAGAGAAAAGAGAGCGGAAATTGGCACATTCAAAAACGTTTAATCTTGAAGCCGATATCCTTATGGCGCCACATCATGGCAGTTGCTCCAGTTCAAGTCAAATTTTTCTTGATAAAGTAAACCCTGCAGGGGTAATAATATCGTGCGGATATATGAACAGACATAAGTCCAGTCTGACGGTGTTGGTTATATCATTAAGTCCCATAGGAAGTTTTAAGGCGTGTACTATATTTATTTTTCTTTTATTTTTATTTTATCCGGCCTGATATTTTTGGAATGCAAACGTTGGAGCCTTCCTAAATGGTGGGCTGTCATTGTATTCGCAGCACCTGTAACTACCCCCTATTTCATATTTAAATCCAGAAAAGGTAGCAGTCTGATTTTGTGTTTGATTTTCCTGGTCTGTTTTTCCCTTGTAACTGCCGGCGAAATCTTTATTCATTCTAAAAGGAAAGCAAAATATAAATATGCTACGTTGCCGCCTGTTACCCGGCAGTTTATCCACTACAGTGAAATCCTCAAAAAAAACACCCAGAGTCTGGATAAAGAAATAGTGAAACTTAAGCATCAGTCCAGAGTTCATTCAAAAATAGATAAGCTTGAGCAAACCATTGTATTAATAAGCGAACTCCGCCAGGCCATGTATGATAATAAAGCCGCAATTAAATCAATAATTGAGTTTGTGGGAAATCATAGGGATTTCTTCACCCAAAAGGATTTGCAATGGGTGTATGAAATCGAAAGATTCTACAAAGACCGCATCGTGATTGCGTACTTTAAGAGCCTTGAAAACTATCTGGAAAATTTTGAAACCCTGTTACGTTTCTGTTACCGGAATTTTGATGCCATAACCAAGGGGGAAAGTACAATTCATCTAAAAAATTATGATGAATATTATCTGCGTTACCGCAGGGCTGTTGACTCCCACAACCGGTTTAATACCAGACGTATCCAATTTCAGAATGATTTTATAAAAAGATATCCTGAAATTAAAGCGTACCTGCCTGACAAACGTCATACAGCGGCCGTCCGGCTCTGGGAATAAAATGATTTACAATGGGCCTTATATCAGCGATG
>PDTI01000015.1 GCA_002747145.1 Desulfobacter postgatei | reverse complement strand
TTAACCGGTCATCTTACTATTATCGCCAAAAACCAATTAAACAAGAGGATCTGGACTTGATGCGAAAAACAGATAAATTGTACCTGGAAAACCCATCATGCGGGAGCCGTACAATTTGTCGCCAATTGAGGCGCGAGGGATTCAAAATAAACCGAAAGCGAGTCCAGCGGTTAATGGGGTTGATAGGCGGAGCGCGTAGCGGTCCGACCTATCAGTCCCTTTCAGTTTAGAACGTGCATCGTTCAGCAACTGCTTCATTGCAGGTGTAATATTGACCAACTCATCTTGAGAAAATTCTATCTGATGCATCATGGAACCTCCTTTTTTTTATGACTTTTTTCATGATGATCATACTCTTTGCCAGCCCTATTGTTCAGTGATGATAGACTTTTTATTTCATTTGGTGTCAATAGTCCGGCTATTAACAGAAAATTTGTGAAAATTGGTTCTCATTTTCATGGGATTTCGCTTCGATCCCCTAATTATCAAACACGCTCTTAGGGGTTAATCCAATACCGGCCCCTCAGGGGGTGGATCCTTTATTTTTCCATGGGCTATACTTTTTTATTCGAATAGGCTATTTAAACATTTAAAATGCACAAATTAAGGAATGTCAGATGAAACTTATCGTGGGATACAAACATGGCACAAACCAGGCGGAAAATCTCCTTGAACTTGCATTGAAACGGGCCCAACTTTTTCATGCAACCGTATTCATCGTTACCATCATGTCCGAGGATATGGAAGAGGATCAAGATTTTGTCTCTGGGACGAAAGCTGCTTTGGACAAGGCCAAAATCCATTTTGACAGGAAAAAGATCCCCTGTGAAACCCATTTACTGATTCGCGGTATTGCTTCCGGGGATGATCTGGTTACCTTTGCCGAGGAAAACCAGGCAGGCGAAATCATTATCGGTGTGAAAAACAGAACCAAGGTGGGAAAACAGCTGTTAGGTTCCACAGCCCAGTCCGTGGTACTCAATGCACCTTGCCCGGTCGTTACCATGAAATAGGCGCTTATAACAAGGTAAGGCCCATGATCAAAGACAAGGAGTTGAAAAGTGACGGATAAACCTTCAAACGACAATACGTTCCTGGATGAGATAATATCGCAAGTCCGTTACCTGAACGGGGACCAGCAAAAGGATGTTTTGGCGTATATTCGTCATATCAAGGAGCCCAGATCCTATCCCCGGGTGACGAAATCCATTGAAATGGATATTCTGATCGGTGATAAAGTTATACAGTCCAATACCAGGAATCTGAGTGCTTCCGGGGTGTTTGTCAAATCCAGGATCCATCCGGATATCGGGGTACCGGCAAAAATAGTCTTTTCCCTGCCCGGTCAGTCCCGGCCTTTTAAGCTTACCGGCACCGTGGTCAGAACAGACTCGGGCGGGATCGGGTTATGTTTTACTGAGATGACACCCTATGCCCGGCGACACCTGGATGATTTGCTTAAAAGGCTTTCGGGGTTCAGGGCGTGAACAGCAATTCTACATTTATTTTCGCACAACGCCTCAAAAGGACCGTAACATTCTAGTGTTTTTATGCAAATTTTTTAACAGGCCCTTATTTTTCTGCAACAGGCAAAACACTTTTTTTAAACCCGCATGAACGGTCCGGACACTTGTGGATTTTGCCGTCCCGTTTTGTCTCTTTTTCCAATAGATAGGGGCTGCCGCAGTCGGGGCAGCTTTCGTTGACAGGTTTGTCCCAGGTGGCAAAGGTGCAGTCCGGGTATTTGGCGCACCCGTAGAATAATTTTCCCCGCTTTGAGTGTTTTTCCACAATGGTGCCGTCACACCCTTTTTCAGGGCAGGGTACGCCTGTATTTTTGTTTGTGTTCTGTTGGACCACGGATTCCGTATGTTTGCATTCGGGATACCCGGTACAGGCGATGAACAATCCAAATCTGCCGTCTTTCATCACCATGGGTTTTCCGCATTCAGGACAATCCTTGACCGGTTCACTGTTCTGGATTTTTTCAACGATTTCAATATTGCCTTTTTCATCCCTTGTGTAATTACTGGTAAAACTGCAATCAGGGTATCCAGTACAAGCCAGAAAATGACCGTTTCTGCCAATTTTGATATTAACGGGTTTTCCGCATAACGGGCATTTGATATCGGTTTCAATGCCTACCCCCTTAACTGAGACCATATTGTCCTTGGCGTTATCCAAGGTGGTTTTAAAATAGGAATAAAATGATTTTAACAGGTCAACTTCGTTAAGTTTTCCCTGTTCGACATCATCAAGATTGTTCTCCATCTGGGCGGTAAAGGAGATGTCTAAAAGGTTGGGAAATGCAACCACCAAAAGATCATTGACAATAAAGCCAAGCTCGCTTGGGGTGAAATACCGTTTGATCAGATTCACATACCCTTTATCCTGGATCACGGCTAGGATGGACGCATAGGTGGATGGTCTGCCGATTCCGTTTTTTTCAAGTTCCTTGACAAGGGATGCTTCGGAAAACCTGGGCGGGGGCTTGGTAAAATGCTGTTCAGGGTTGATTTTTCGCGTTGTCAGCTGTTCCTTGGGTGTCACTGGCGGCAGGGCCTGGATCCCTTTTTCGCTCTTTTTTTCCTGGGTCGCATACAACCGCATAAATCCGTCAAACCGGGTGGTAGATCCGGAAACGGAAAACAGGTATTTTTCTGTTGCTTCAATCAGAATGGTTTTCTGGTCGATCAGGGCCTGGGCCATCTGGGAGGCCACAAAGCGTTTCCATATCAGGTCATAGAGTTTGAACTGGTCTGGCGACAAAAAGGATTCTAATTTTTCCGGGGTGTTATACACCGAGGTGGGGCGGATCGCTTCATGGGCGTCCTGGGCCTTGTTCTTGTTTTTAAAAAATCTGGGAGCATTCAGGGCGTATTCATCACCAAACATCTGCCGGATCAGGCCTGAAGCCTCCTGGGCCGCTTCCGGTGCAATACGGGTGGAATCCGTACGCATGTATGTGATCAGACCTTCGGGGCCACTGCTGTCGATTTCAATGCCTTCATAAAGTTGTTGGGCCACAACCATGGTTTTTTTGGCGGAGAACCGCAGCCGGTTAATGGCATCCTGTTGGAGTTTACTGGTGATAAAAGGTGGCAATGGATTACGCTTGATGGTCTTGTTTTTGATATCCAGAACAATGAACTGCGCCTTTTCAAGATCTGCCACAATACCATGGGCCTGGTCTCCATTGGTGATTTTGGCTTTTTCCCCGGATATTTTTATCAACTCTGCATTGAAAACAGGCGGGTTGCCCGCTTCAAGGTCCACGGTAATACTCCAGTACTCTTCCGGCTTAAACGCCCGGATCTCTCGTTCCCTGTCGCAGATGATTTTAACGGCAACGGACTGAACCCGGCCGGCACTAAGTCCCCTTTGAACCTTTTGCCATAAAAGCGGTGAGATCTGGTAGCCCACAAGCCGGTCCAGTTTTCTTCTGGCCTGCTGGGCGTCATATTTGTCCACATCGGGTTGTGTGGGATGGGAAAGGGCTTCGGTAATTCCTTTTTGGGTTAATTCATGGATAAGAACCCGGTGGAATTTGCGGTCCTTTTTTTTCAGGATCTCCATGATATGAAAGGCAATGGCCTCCCCTTCACGGTCAGGGTCAGGGGCCAGGAATATCTCATTCGTGTCGCCTGCGATTTTTTTCAGGTTGGAGATAACTTTAGATTTATCTTTTATATTGACATACTTGGCCTTAAAATTGTCATCCACGTCAACACCCAGGGTTTTCACCGGAAGGTCCCGGATGTGGCCGGCACTGGCAGCGACATTATAGTCCTTTCCAATATACTTTTTAAGGGTTTTGATTTTGGTTGGGGATTCGACAATGATAAGCGGTTTTGCCAATGTTATTCCTCCAAAATTGAAAATTTATTGCCTGGATGACGCACAATCAGTCCTGATAATTCCAAGTCAAGCAGTGCTGCAGAAACCTGGGCGCTCGTCAGACCGCTTAACGCGGTGATTTGATCAATATGCTCAGGGTAAAGATCAAGGTGTTTATATACCATGGTCTGGATTTTGTCCATGGATGGTTTCTTTTTTGGGGGGGCGCATGACGGCCGTTTATATGCGCCTTGGACAAACTGGGGCAGTTCATCAATGATGTCCATCTCATTTTCTATAAGGCGGGCGCCTTGTTTGATCAGATGATGGGTGCCCCGGCTTTGGGATGCTTTGATGCTGCCCGGAACGGCAAATACCTCGCGGTTGTATTCTGCGGTTAACCGGGCGGTAATCAGGGATCCGCTTTTCTGGGCCGCTTCGACCACCACCGTACCCCAGGACAGACCCGCAATAATCCTGTTGCGCTGGGGAAAATTGGCAGGCAAGGGGGCTGTATCCGGGAAAAATTCGGAAATTACCGCGCCTTGTTTTCTGATCCGGTTGTACAAGGACCGGTTGTGCCGGGGATATATGTGGTTCAGGCCTGATCCAAGAACAGCCAATGTCTGACCTGTATCATTTTCGATGGCGCCTTTGTGGGCAGCGGTATCGATGCCCAGGGCCATGCCTGACACAATGGTAAACCCCAACATCGTAAGGCGTTCTGCAAGGTAGTGGGCGGTATCTATGCCGTACCGGGTGGCATGTCGTGATCCCACAATGGATATACAGGGCGCATTGGGATCGAAACGGCCATCATAAAACAGAAGGGCAGGGGGATCGGGAATCTCTTTAAGCAGGGCAGGGTATTCCGGTTGGGTTAATGCCACAACCCTGTATCCGGAATCCTGGATCTGGGTAAGGCGTTTCCGGGCACCTGGTTCAAATTCTTTGTGCTGAAGAAGGATATTCTTGACCCTGGAAGTTATTTCCGGCACAGACAAAAGTTGGGTTTTAGATGCGGTTAAAATGTTTTCGGGTGTTTTAAAATGTTGGATCAGAATCTTGATCGCACGGGGACTTAGACCAGGCAGTTCTGTTAAAAGAAACCATGGAAGGTATGTGTCCGGACAGGGCATCATTTAAAAAGTTACTGGGTGTGGAATAGTTGCTTCTGGGCCTTATCTGCTGCCGGTGAAAAGGGATAACGGGTTATGACCTGCTTGAAGTAGTGATTGGCCTGGCTCACATCATCCATGGACAGATATGAATATCCTGTTTTAAGCAGGGCATCAGGGACTTTTTGGGCCTTGGGATACGTCTGGACCAGTTGTTTGAAAATGTTAGCCGCCTTTTGATAACGGCCTGTGGTGTAGCTGCATTCTCCAAGCCAGTACAGGGCGTTGTCTGCCAGTTTATGATCAGGAAATTTTTTAACAAAATCTGAAAATAGTGTTTGGGCAATGGGAATATTGCGTTCAAGTAGCAGGGTCCGGGCTTTGTTGTAAAGCTTGACAGGATCTAAGCTCTCAGTTTGCTCAGGTGGTGCCGGCTGATTTGGCTTGGCAGGGGCCGCCGGATCTGTCTGCTTTGGGGCCGCCTGTTTCGGGGGGGATGTTGAGTGGGATTTGGCTTGTGTCTGGGATTTTTTTTCAAGCTGTGCAATCCGGTTTTCGAGCAGGGTGATTTTTTCTTCCAGATGCCTGGTACGGATATCCTGGTCAAGTGAGGTCTCCATGGGACCCCATGTGGTGTTGGGCACAGTCACCTCGGTGTTCTGTACCTGATCCACAGGCGGTGCATGTTTCTTTTTTAGCACACCGCAGGAGGCGGTCAAAAAAAGAACAAGAAAAAGCAGTGCAATCCTTGAAACATTTTGTCTCGACAGGCTGTTACGGAATAGATAATTTGTTTCAAGTTTAAGGTGGGAAATTAGCATTCTGCAACAGCCTGTCGGTGCGGGCACAGGCATATCCTTACCTTTTTCTATGGGCCATAAAAACAATGGGGGATGCGATGAATATGGATGAATAGGTTCCCACCACCACACCGATGATCATGGCAAAGGCAAAGTTGTGAATGATTTCTCCACCGAGCAGGAAAAGAGCCAGCAGCACAACCAATGTGGTCAGGGAGGTCAATATAGTCCGTGACAAGGTCTCATTAATACTCTGGTTAAACAGTTCCGATACCTTGGAATGGTCTGTATTTCCCTTGATATTTTCCCGGATTCGGTCAAAAACGATAATGGTGTCGTTTAGTGAATACCCGATGATGGTCAAAAGGGCTGCAATGATCTGCAGGGAAAAATCAAGGTTAAGCAGGGAAAATATCCCCACGGTAATGGTTACATCATGGATCAGAGCCACAATGGCGCCGATTGCGTACTGAAGCTGGAGATACCAGAACAGCACCAAAGAAACAATCAGTGCGGCTGCAATCAAAAAGGGCATGGACAGGTTGAAGACGGATAAAAAGTAAACGGCCGCCATCAATGCGCCGGCCGTGATTCCGGCAATGGTCCATTTTTGTTCAAAACGGCCCGATATGTAGATGGTGATAAAAAGAAGAGAATAGAAAATGGCCAGAAGCGCCTTTTTCTTTAAGTCTTCTCCCACCTGGGGGCCGACCATTTCCACACGCCGGATATCCGGCTCAAGGGCGGTGGCATCCTTCAATCCTTTTGACACAGTGTCAGACAGCTGATTGCCCAAGGTCTGGGCGTCACTGGAGGTGCGGATCAGATATTCATTAGCCTGTGGATCACCAAACCCCTGGACAGATACATCTTTAAGGCCGATTTCGTCCAATCCTTTACGGATGTCGGAAACATCTATTTTCTGGGGGAATTTGACCTGTACCAGGGTACCGCCGGCAAAATCGATTCCGTAATTGGGACCATTATGAATAATCAGGGAGATAAGACCTGCCAGAATCAGAACCAGGGAAACCCCAAAGCCGGCTTTCCGCATTCCCATAAAATTGATATTGGTACCAGGTTTGATAAACTGCATGATGATAAGTTCCTTTTTTATATGAAACCATAGACAAGATACAAGTGGGTTAAAGCGCCTGGGGCACCCATTTTAGCCCTGAATGGTTGGTGTCTGATGTGCCATGGCTGTTATATACTCAATGTGTCGGATTGTTTGTTTGCAAGAATCATATCGTAGAGGCTCTTGGACAGAATCAGGGCTGTGAACAGACTGGCCACGATACCAAGCCCCAGGGTTACGGCAAATCCCTTAATGGGACCTGTACCGAACTGGAACAAAACAATGGCTGCAATCAATGTGGTGACATTGGCGTCCATAATGGTGAGTGTGGCACGATCATACCCGGCATCCACAGCAGCCTTGGGTGAGTGGCCAGTCCGAAGTTCTTCTCTGATTCGTTCAAAAATAATAACATTGGCATCCACTGCCATACCAATGGTCAGGATGATACCGGCAATACCCGGCAATGTCAGGGTCGCGTCGAAAAAAGCCAGACCGCCACCGATCAGCAGGATATTTACAATCAGGGCAACGTCGGCAATCAGACCTGCTCCCTTGTAATAAATGACCATGAAAAGGACGACCAGGGCACCGCCAACCATCATGGAGATCAGGCCCGTGCGCACGGAGTCTGCACCCAGGGTGGGGCCAACGGTTCGTTCCTCAATGATTTTAACCGGTGCAGGCAAAGAACCGGCCCGCAATGCAATGGCCAGATCAGTGGCTTCTTCAAGGGAGAATTGCCCGGTGATCACGGCTTTGCCCCCGGAAATACGGTCTTTGATATTGGGTGCGGAATATACATTTTTATCCAGTACAATGGCCAGCCGTTTATTGATATTGGCACCGGTGATCCGTTCAAAGATTCTGGCTCCTTTACGGCTGAATTCAATACCCACCTGGGGCTGCTGGAACTGGTCAAACTCCACCCGGGCATTGGTTAAATGGCTGCCGTCAAGCTCCACATGCTTTTTGATTAAAAAGGGGATTTGGGTCTGTCTGCCTGTATCAGTATGTTTTTTCACCTGGTAAAGAATCTGGTCCCCTACAGGCGGCTTGCCATCTATAGCGGCGTTGACATCGCCCTGTTCATCCACAAGCTGGAATGTGAGCTGGGCGGTTTTTCCAATCAGGCCTTTGGCACGTTCGGGATCACTGATACCCGGCAGCTGCAGAAGAATCCGGTTACCGCTTTGAATTCTGATATCCGGTTCACTGACGCCGAACTCATCAATACGGTTTCGAATGGTTTCCAGGGCCTGTTCCGTAGCCATTTTTTTAATGGAATCAGACTCCTTCCCAGGCAGGCGCAGGGTAAATGAGATACCCCCGTCAATAGTTTTCACCGAAGGAATCTCAAAGCCGGCGTATTCATCCGACAATAGTTCTTCCACCTCTGGTCTGTTTTCCGCACCTGATATTTTGGCAATGATTGTATGATCAGCGGTCTTGGTAATGCCCATGTGCCGAATTTTTTCATCTTTCAGATCCAGTTTAAGCTGGCTGATGGTACGGTCAATCTCAGCGTTAACGGCTTCTTCGCTTTGCACCTCAAGGACCAGGTGCATGCCCCCCTGCAGGTCAAGGCCAAGGTTTATTTTTTTATGGGGCCAGGTATTGGTAAACGTGGGAAGAAGGCATACAACTGCAACAATAATGATCCCCAGAATCAATACGCGTTTTATGTTAGAAAAGTTCAATCTCAATCACTCCTGAAGAATTTGGTTAATTTTTATCTTTGGACTTGGCCTGGGTGTTATCATTTGAGACTAAACCGGCAATGTTTGGTCTGGCAACTTTTATTTTAACTTTTTCGGCAATCTCAAGACCGATGGTCGTATCCTCTAAAGAGACAATGGTGCCAAAAATACCGCCAGAGGTTACAACCCGGTTGCCCACTTTAAGATTCTCAATCATCTCCTTATGTTCTTTTGCCTTTTTTTGCTGGGGTCTGATGAGCAGGAAATAAAAAATGGCAAACAGAATAATAATGGGTAAAAAACCAGCCAGTCCTCCAGACTGACCGGCCTGTCCACCAGGGGCGCCCATGGCGTATGCAGTGCTAATCAACATCTCTCTCCTTCTTCAATAGTATAAATATTTTTTTATGTCAGTTCAGAAATAAGACTTTTTGTTTAAGTTCAAGGCGGATTAAAATTTTCATCCAACACGGAAATTGGGCAAAAAGGCTATTTCCGGCATGGGCACAGATTAATGTACCGGTATCCAGATGTTACTTCCATCAAACCGGAGTTTGTCCACATGATGAAAATCAATCTGTTCAAGCAGGGCAAATATTTCATCCATATTATAGATAACCACCTTGCTCAGGGAATCTATGATATTTACATCTTCGGTTACCTTTTTTTCTTTCAGGTTATATATGATCACCATGGCTTCCGAGAATTTTAAAATTTTGCCGACGCCCGAACTTAAACCTGAACTTTTGGGTTCATCAGCGGTTTTCCCTAAATGAATTCCTTTACGAATATAATAGTCTTTGAGCATCCTGAAGTGGATGTTCCAAATATTGTCCCCCGGCTGAACCACATAAATCCCGTAGGTGTTTGACCTTATCAGCTTTTGGGAACCGGATTCGTCAAGTTCTTTTTCAACTAACTTGCCTTTGCCGGCAAAGGCCTGTTCAATCACCTTTTCCATGGAAACCGTATTTGTGCCCACGGTAAAGGACTCATTGGACTTGACAAGCAGATCCACACTGTTGTTGACACCCAGATCCTTTTTACGGGACGCCATCAGGTCCTTGATAATACCCTCTTTTTCCAATTCGTTATAGTCAATGACTACCGGTTTTCTTATGGGTTTGACCACAGTCCCCGATAAAGAATCTGTTTCTGGGATCCCGGACTTATCCTGGGTTACTTCAGTGTTTTGCTTTTCAGTTCGCCCATTGTCCCCAGGCAGTCTGTTCATGACAATCCATATGATGATAAAAATTGCCGAAATAACGACGGTAAGGGCGACAATAGGCATCCGTTGCTGCCGTTTTTGCCTGTAATTACGCAAAGCCTCTCCTTTCTAAACCCATCTAGGGTCGTTTCCTATACACTAAAACAACAGACATTGTCAAGTAAACCATGCAGGGCTTAGGCGTGTAAACATTTTAAGTATTGTCCTGTTCGGCCCATGGACCCGACAGGCTGTTACAGAATGCTAATTTTTTCTGCAACGCGCCACATGGAAGGCTTTGGGTGCAAACATCAGTTGACGCTGTGCTGCCCGGAGACCATAGTCCGGTCTATTTCAACATTTATGACGATCTGGCGTTTTGTTTCAAGTTCAAGAAGCTCTTCTCTTTTGGTATTCAGCACGTAATAGGCCACATCTTCAGGTACCCGGCAGGTAAATTGTTGATCCGGTGTCGCTTTCAGGGTTTTCAGGGTCAATTGTCGAAGCAATGCAAGCGCCTGAACCTCCACAGAAGGTGTCATGCCCCGGCCATTGCAATGTTTGCAGGTTTTGTAAGCCCCGTAAGTGATGGAGTGGCGGATTCTTTGCCTGGACATTTCAAGAAGTCCAAAGGTGGTAATGCCGCCCACCTTAGTCTTGGCCTTATCCGATTTTAGATATTTTTTCATGGTCTTGGTAATATCTGCCTTGTGGCGGCGTTCCCTCATATCAATGAAATCCACCACAATAAGCCCGCCCATATCCCGCAGTCTCAACTGTCGTGCCACTTCTTCAGCCGCTTCAAGGTTGGTGTGATAGGCTGTCTCCTCAATGCTTTTCTTTTTCGTGGACTTGCCGGAGTTGACATCAATGGAAACCAGGGCTTCGGTCTGTTCGATCACCAGAAATCCACCGGATTTAAGGGCCACTTCTCTTTTGTAAATGGAAGAAATCTGTTCCTCAAGCTGGTATTTTGTAAAAATGGGTTTTTCACTTTTAAACAGCCGGACAATCTTTTTTTGTTTGGGTGCAATCATCCCGATAAAGTCCAGCACTTCTTTGTAAGTGTCTGGATTGTCTATGAGTATCTCTTTGATATCTGTTGTAAAATAGTCCCTTAAAGAACGAACGGCCAGGCTTTGCTCCTTATAAAGAAGACAGGGGGACTGGTTTTTCATGGCCAGTTTGTCGATGTTTTTCCAGACGCGCATTAAATACCGCAGGTCTGATGTCAGCAAGGTTTTGGTGGCGCCCTTGCCTGCGGTTCTGACGATCATGCCGAAGCCTTCGGCAATTTTCATGTTTTTAAGAATCCCAACCAGCCGTTTTCGTTCATCTTCCTCGACAATTTTGCGGGAAACGCCCCGGGTGTTGTTCCCCGGCATGAGAACGCCAAAACGCCCGGGAAGGGATATATAGGTGGTGAGCATCGCCCCTTTGAGATTAATCGGATCTTTGGTGACCTGGACGATCATATCCTGGCCTTTTTTAATCAGGTTGAACAAAGATTTCTTGTTTTTTTCAACCTCCTGGAAATAATCCGGATGTATTTCGTTTTTCTGCAAAAAACCGTTTTTCTCAGCGCCGTAATCCACGAATACGGCCTCCAAACTGGGTTCCACCCGGGTGACGACACCTTTATAGATATTTCCTTTGGTTGCGGCTTTGGCGGCGGTTTCAATATGAAATTGATCCAGCTTGTTGCCAAAAACCATGGCGATACGGTTTTCTTCCGGATCCATTGCATTAATCAAAATTTTTCTGGTCATTCATGATCTCATTTTTCGTTATAATCGTTTAAAATTGGTATGTCTGTGCAGCGTACTGAATGGAATATTTTTAACTCGATTGGTTATCCGGTTATGGCAGTTTTTTTCTGTTTGAGAATATCGAAATAGGTCAGGATACGATCCACATAATCAACCGGTTCCCAACCCCGGGCATATCCGTGTTTGGTTTGTTTATAGTACTTTGCCTTGGATAATAGTGGAAGCGCCGCCTTCAGTCCTTTCCAGGTATTGGGGGCGTTCCCTTGTTTCCGGGCTAAGCTGATGGCATCTTCGACGTGCCCGTATCCGACATTATAACTTGCCAGGGCAAATAACAGCCTTTCAGATTCATCTTCAATATAATCAAAACGCTTGTACATCAAAGAAAGATATTTAATCCCTGCGCGGACGCTTTGTTGGGGATCCCGGCGATTCTTAATCCCCATCTCCTTGGCTGTTTTCCGGGTGACCTGCATCAGTCCGCGAACATTGGTAAAACTTTTTGCATTGGGGTCAAAGCGGGATTCCTGGTACACAATGGCTGCAATCAGGCGCCAGTCAAATCCGTGTTTGGCGGATTCTTCCTTGATTATGTTTTTATATTTGGGCAACCGGGTCTCTATACGCTCATGGAATTTTTTCAACTCATAGGCGTCAAAATTATCGATATTGTCATAATATCTGTCCGTTATGCGTTGCAGAATGCCGGTGTTGGTGGCATAAAGAAAGAATTTATTGACCTGCTTGAGCATCGCAGTATCGTTTTTTCGAACTGCCCAGGCCAGGGATTCACGTTCCTGGATGGGAATACCGATACGTATATCCGGAAAAAAACGCCGGTTGAGCAGGGCGATATTGGAATCGGCAATGGTGAATTTGATCTCCCTGTCATGAACCATGCCGATGAGTTCTTCGGTGGGGATGTTATTGTGCAGCACATACTCCAAAGCCACACCTGAAGTCTTTATTTCTGCCAGCCTGTTATGATAGGAGGTTCCCCGTCTGACATGAAAAATGTCAAACGCCATCTCTTTGATCTCCCTGGGGGGAAAGATGAGGTTGTGGTGAATAATACGCTGTTGTATGGTCATGTAGGGAATGGAAAAATCCGCATATGCCAGGCGCGGTGCAGTAATGGTAAGCCCTGCGGCAATAAAGTCGCCTTTGCCCTGATTGAGATATGCGAACATGTTGCTCCAGCCGGGTGTTATGATATCCAGTTCCACATTCATGAATTGGGCAAATTCCCGGGCCAGATCATACTCAAATCCCGTGGGTTTGCGATTGTATATATAATAGGTGTTAACGGCTTTGCTGGTGATCAGGCGCAGCTTGCCGTTTTTGCGTATGTTTTCAACGGTGTTCAGGGTGTGGCCGATTTCCTGGCGGTGCATCAGCACACAAAATCTTACGCCCGTCAGGGTGATAATAATCAGAGCTATAAATATAAAATGTTTAGTTAAAAATGATTTCATTAATCCGTATCATCTGTTGCCGGCTGGATGGGGATAATCTCAAGGTCATTCACTTTTCTGTATCCACGGGGAAGCAGCTTGCCCCGTCGTCCCCTTGTGCTTGTGTAATTCTGCTGGTTGCCTGGTGTCAGCCGCAAGAAATGCTTGCCGGAGTATATAACAAGGTTTGATTTGAAAGGCAATATTTTTAGAAACTTGAGCTTTTCAGAAAAATTTTGGCTTTTTTCGGAAGGCGGAATATGAATGATTTTATTCCCTTTGCCTTTTTTCAGGCGGGGCAGCTGGCTGACCGGGAAAATCAGCATCCTGCCGCTGGTGGTGATTGCGACAACGTTGTCGCACTTAACTTCCGGTATGGGAACGGGTGTCATGGGCAGGTCCTTTGGGGATAAAGTGATCACTGCCTTGCCGTTTTTGAAACCGGTTAAAAAATCACTGAACTTGATGATATAGCCATACCCATTGTCAGCACAGTTGAGAAACAAATCCTGCGCTTCGGCGGCAATCATGGTGTAGATGGTGGTGTCCGGGGCAAGGGTGAGGTGTCCTGTGACAGGTTCACCGTTTCCTCTGGCCGAGGGAAGGGCATGGGAGAACAGGGTGTATGCGCGGCCCGAAGTGTCCATGAGTACAATGGGTTTGTCAGACCGGGTGCGCAGGTGGCACAGCAGATGATCCCCGGTCTTGAATTTTACATTTGCAGGGTCGATATCATGCCCCTTTGCTGTGCGTATCCATCCATTGGCAGACAGGATGATGGTCACAGGCTCGACTTCGATCACATCGGTAACCGAGAAAGCTTGGGCACCCTTGCGTGTTTTGATGGGGGATCTGCGTTTATCCCCAAATTGTTTGGCATCTTCTTCAATCTCTTTGACCATAAACGCCTTAAATGCATCAGGCGAGTTTAACAGATTGTCCAGATACGTCTTTTCCCTGGACAGCGCGGCCATCTCTTCGGTGATTCTGATCTCTTCCATTCTGGCAAGCTGGCGTAACCGGATTTCCAGAACCGCCTTCACCTGGGTGTCGGACAGGTCAAAGGCGGCCATGAGTTCGTTAGCCGGATCATCTGCCCTGCGTATGATTTCGATCACCTGATCAAGGTTGAGATAGACGGTTTGAAACCCTTCCAGGATATGCAGGCGGCGGACAATTTTTTCCAGACGAAATTGAAATTTTTTTTCGATGGTCGCTTTTCTAAACCCAAGCCATTCGGTTAGGATCGTTTTTAAGTTTTTTACCCCTGGCCGGCCGTTAAGGCCGATCATGTTCATATTGATTGAAAAGGATTTTTCAAGATCCGTGGTGGCAAACAGATGGTCTGCCAGGGCGTCAAGATCCACACGGTTGGAGCGTGGTATCACCACCAGCCGTGTGGGGTTTTGATGATCGGATTCATCCCGCAGGTCCGACACCATGGGCAGTTTTTTTGCACTGATCTGGGCTGCGATCTGTTCGTATATTTTTTCAGCGGAGGCATGATAGGGCAGGGCAATGAATACCAGTTCCCCATCCTCTATGACATACTGGGCCCGCATTTTTAAACGTCCCTTGCCTTTTTCATAGATGTCGTTGATCTCTTTTGCAGGGGTGATGATTTCAGCTTGGGTCGGAAAATCAGGGCCTTTAATGAAGTTACACAGATCTTGGGTGCCGGCATCTTCATTCTCAATGAGAAAGATCAAGGCCTTTGCTACCTCCCTTAAATTATGCGGGGGGATGGAGGTGGCCATACCCACGGCAATACCGGTGGTGCCGTTGAGCAAGATATTGGGCAGGCGGGCCGGCATCAGGGAGGGCTCTTCCAGGGTGCCGTCAAAATTAGGCACCCACGCTACCGTGCCCTGTTCCAGTTCATCCAAAAGAATTTCTGCATACCTGGACAGCCTTGATTCCGTATACCGCATGGCTGCAAAGGACTTGGGGTCATTGGGGTCGCCCCAGTTCCCTTGTCCGTCTACTAGGGGGTATCTTAAAGAAAACGGCTGAGCCATCAGGACCATGGCCTCGTAGCAGGCGGTATCTCCGTGGGGATGGAATTTACCCAGAACATCACCCACGGTTCTGGCCGATTTTTTGAATTTGGCCGTGGAAGACAGGCCCAACTGGCTCATGGAGTATACGATTCTGCGCTGGACAGGTTTGAGTCCATCACCGATATGGGGCAGAGCCCGGTCCAGAATGACATACATGGAGTAGTTCAAATAGGCATTTTGGGCAAACTCTTTGAAGGGCAGGTGCTCAAATTCTTCAACACTGGAACTTGGGGTCTGGGGCATGGGTATTAAATCTCTTTGATGACGCCATGGGTTTCAATCCATTGCTTCCGGTCCCGGGCCCTTTTTTTGCTCAAAAGCATGTCCATGACCTGGAAAACATCATCCTTTTCCTGTTTTCCGATGCTGGGTTCACCGGTGATCGTCAGTTGGACCAGACGCCGGGAATCCGGGGCAATGGTGGTTTCCCGCAGCTGGGAAGGGTTCATCTCTCCCAATCCTTTGAAACGCTGAATATTTATTTTTGATTTTTTTTTCCTGCGGCTCAGCCGTTTGGTGATGGCCCTTCGTTCTGAATCATCAAGAGCGTAAAACACCTCTTTTCCCATGTCAATCCGGTAAAGGGGCGGCATGGCCACAAACACATGGCCCTGCCGGACCACTTCCGGAAAATGTTTCAGGAAAAGCGCGCACAACAGGGTCGCAATATGCAGACCATCAGAATCTGCATCCGCCAGGATACATAATTTATTGTAGCGCAGTTTGGAGATATCATCTGATCCCGGGATCACGCCCAGTACCTGGGAAATATCCCTGATCTCCCTGGAGTCAAGGATGGCCGAAGAATTCAGATCCCAGGTGTTCAAAATTTTTCCCCGCAGGGGCATGATGGCCTGGAAATGCCTGTCTCTGGCCTGCTTGGCCGAACCGCCGGCAGAGTCTCCTTCCACAAAAAAAAGTTCGCGCTGTCTTTGATCATCACTGGTGCAGTCTGACAGTTTGGCCGGTAAAGAGGCCCCGCTGTTACGGGTTTTCAAAGACACTTTCTTGCGTTTTCTTTCACGGCGTCTGGCATTTTCAATGGCGGCCTGGGCAAGGAGTTCACCCAGTGCCACGTTTTGGTTTAACCACAGGCTGAAAGCGTCCCGGACTTGAAGATTCACCAGGCCTGCACAGTGCCGTGAGCAGAGACGTTCTTTGGTCTGGCTTGAAAACTGGGCTTCGACAAGTTTAACAGACAATATATACCCCACATTATGCCAGATATCCTCGGGGGAGAGCAGCATGCCTTTGGGCAGAAGGTTTCGAAATTTGCAGAACTCTTTGACCGAATCCAGCAAGCCTGATCGGAATCCGTTGACATGGGTACCCCCAAGTTTTGTGGGAATAAGATTCACATAACTTTCTTCAATGCCAAGACCCTCTTCCAGTCCCCAATTCACCGCCCATACGGCCTTTAATTCCTCATTGTCGGCAGATCCCGTGAACGGTGCCGGTAAAATGGTCTTGGTGTTGCTGATCATCTCCTGGAGATATTGATCCAGGCCCTGGTCGTAATGCCAGGTGTCAGTTTCTCCGGTTTGTCCATCGGTAAAGGTGGTGGTCAGTCCCCGGCACAGCACTGCCTTGGATTTCAGCCCAGCCCGGATGGCGGTTCTATTGAATTGCGCTGTATCAAAATAGATGGGGTCCGGCTTAAATCCCAGGGTGGTTCCAGTATTGGCGGCGTTGCCGGTCTCTTTCAGGTCTTTTGTTTTTGTGCCGTTTTCAAATTCAATGGCGTACCGTTTGCCATCCCGGTAAATATCAATGCATAGATGAATGGACAGGGCATTGACCACAGAGACGCCTACCCCATGAAGCCCGCCGGAAAACGCATAATCCTTGTTTGAGAATTTGGCGCCCGCATGCAGCTTGGTCATAATCAGTTCAACACCGGAAATACCTTCCTGGGGGTGGATGTCCACGGGCATGCCCCGGCCGTTGTCCGATACAATGATCCTGTTGTCCTGGGTCAGGGTGACATCAATGCGTGTGGCAAAGCCTGCAATGGCCTCATCCACGCTGTTGTCAATCACTTCAAAGGCCAGGTGGTCCGGACTTGATGTGTCCGTGTACATGCCGGGTCTGCGCTTGACCGGGTCAAGGCCTTTGAGCACCTCTATGGACCGGGCCTCATACCCTTGGTCTGGAGCCTTATCCTGTATCCTGTCATCAAATAAGTTCATAAAATGGTTCTGGTATGATACACTATTTTCAAAATAAACTTAACTTTATATCTCAAATTCGAATTAAAATATAGTCTGGTATGACATAAAAAATTTGAACCCGTCTGGAATATGTGGGGGGCGGCACAGCAGCATGGATGACTCTAATCCTGGATTTAATCTTCAGACCTTTGATGACCACTGGCAGAACCTTGACGAACAACAGCGTATAAATCTGGTTCTTCAGGCACCACAATTACCTGTCTATCTTGGTCTTCTGCCAATCTTAAGCAGTGTTTTTTCCACCCATTACCCTTTAAGGGAAGTGGGGAGAAAAAGTTTGAACGAAATGGCTTTTGTCATTCGCAAGAATATCGAAACACCACTGGAAAATAAACCGTTAAAACAGGCACAGGCTGAAGCCTTACAGGGCGCAGCGCTGATTTACCGCAAAATTTTTGCGCAAATGTCATTTTCAGATAAAAGCGTCCTGATCCAGGCATTGATGAACATTGGCAGTATCGGCGCTTTTTTTGCCTTTAAAGCCATTTACCTGGAACGGGTTTCCCAGGATGTCATAAAAAAATGTATCAAGGATCTGGATGACCGGTTTTGTTTGATGTTTGCCGATCAATACCTCCAGGCAAACCCGGCCATTCGTCTGCGTTTTGCAAATCTGTTCCGTTATTTGCTTGCCGGCGTAAAGCAGCGTAAGGCGGTGATCTGGTATTATGCCGGCCTGTTCGACCGGGGCAGGGATGTTGATCCCTATTTGAATAATATTGACGCCTCGCTGCGGGATCCTTTTCTCATAGAAAAGAATGAGCTGTTGTCCCAGGATCCCCAAGATAGAATTGCCGGTCTGAAAGCCATCTCAATGATGCGGTCAAAGGTGCCGTTACGGGTTTTTAAAAACGTGTTAACCCGGGAAACCGTAAAAAAGGTCAGGATGGCTGTTTACAGTCTGATTGAAAATTCATCCCTGGGACTATACCCGGAACTGTTTGAACCTGTGTTTCAGTTGTTTCAAAATGCCGACACCAACGAGGCTGTCAGCGCGTTTAAAGCCCTTGTGGTAACCGGAAGACATCCTTTTCACAAGCTCATGGAAATGGTTAGGGACACTTACCCTTCTATTGTTCCCATCATCCATATGGAAATTTCAGAGTTGTCCAGACTGTCTTTTTTTGTGCTCCAGGAGATTGCCCTGAACAAGGGTAAGGGGGTTTATCAAGGTGAAAATTATGATGTTAACCTGGCATGTATTTTCGGCATGATCAAAAAACGTCCGGAACGGGTGGTCAGAATTTTAAAGGAGAACATTGAAATTTGCGGATCGGACCGGATCAGGAGAGAGGTGGACAGGCTCATGGTAAAAACCCAGAACCTGTTGCTCAAGGAACGCAAAAGTATTGTGGCTCCTTTCAAAGATATCAAAACGGCAATGCCCGAGAAAAAATCCAGGGCCGCCTTTTTTAAAGCCATGCTTAAGGATTCGGTTCAAAAAAGACTGGATGATTTAAACCAGGGTGTTATTCCCCGGAATCTGGATTTTAAGAAAGCGGTTATCCGGGATCTGGATCTGTTCGGGATGGATTTGACCCGGTCCATCCTTAATTTAACCCATGCACAGATTGTAAATTCCTTGCTGACGGGCATTCATGTGTCAGGTGGTGTGTGCCGTCATACTTTATTTTATAATATAAATCTGGATGAAGCTGTGTTTGATCAGACCTGCTTTGATCATGCTGTTTTTGTCAATGTGTCTGCCAGGAATGCCACATTCAATCGGTGCAGTTTTCAAAACGCGTCTTTTTATAATTGTAATTTAAACGGAGCCGACATGAGCGATGCCCTGTTCATTGAGGCCATCATCTCAAAATCGTCTTTTAGCCAGACAGATTTAACCTGTGCTGTTTTTGCGCACGCGCGGTTATCCGGCCTTTCCTTTGTCAATGCCTGCCTTTACATGGCAGATTTCACCAATGCCGGGGCCCGGTTCTGCCGGTTTGCATCACATGCGGCCATGGATATGCGTGTCCGGGGTTTGAATTATAATGACAGGGAATACCAACTCAGCTTCAATGACCTGCCAAGGATTGATCCTATGCTGGCCAATGAAATCAATATACTCATTTTTTGTGAGTTTATTCATTTTGGGCAGGCAAAATTTCTTAAACAGAATAAATTAAGTCTGTTATCAGCTTTTGATATTTTTAAGCCCGAACAGGCGGACTTTTTTCAGCTTCTGCCTTTACTGATCCATGAAAATATTGCAATGCCCGGAACCAGCGATATCCTGTCATCAACACCCTGTGGTGTGGCGGATTATCTGCCGTCAAGGGAGACTGAACGGGTTGGGCGGCGCTATCTGGCAGGAGCCAATATGATCATCCGCCGGCATCAAAACCCGCGCATCCTTGCAATATATTCCATGGGAAGTGTTGGATCCGTTGCCCAGACTGCAGGGTCTGGTATTGATTACTGGATTTGCATAGATGAAAAACGGTTGGGCAGCCAGGCAACCAATCTGTTGCGGCAAAAACTTGATGCCCTGGAAAGCATGGCTCTGGAGCGTTTTAAAGTTCAGGTCACCTTTTTTCTTGTGGATATTTTTAAGGCACGTGATAATGATTTTGGCGGCGCCTCCCAGGAAAGTTCAGACTCTGCCCAGGCTTTGCTGCTCAAGGAGGCGTTTTACCGGACCATGATACATGTGGCAGGCGGGCTGCCCTTGTGGACGGTGCTTCCCACCAGTATCAGTATTAATTATTATAATCTGATCTTTAACTGCATCAATCGTTTGCCCGGAGCCAGACGATATATTGACCTCGGTGATATCCATGCCGTACCCCGCAAGGAATATTTTGGCGCTTCGATCTGGCAGATGTTTAAATGGCTGAAGAGCCCTTTTAAATCAGTTATGAAGATGGCTCTGCTGGAAAAATACATCAATACCTATGGCCGGGAACCCATGCTGTGCAATGCGTATAAAAATGAATGGATGAATTCAGGAACCCATCTGAAGCCTGGACAAAACGATTCCTATATTATTTTGATCAATACCATGATTCAATTTTATATGAAGTCAGGGGATACACATTCCATCAAGCTTTTGCTCACTTGTTTTTTTCTCAAGCTGGGGATTACAAAACAATCGGAGCTGGATTTCAGTGTTTTTGGTCTGCGGCGCACCCTTTTGGAAAGGTGTCTGCGGGAATGGGGGTGGGCCCAGGAAAAGGTATTTGAGATCGGCCGGTTCAGGTCCTGGCCTTATACGGCCATTCACCGCCTTTCCTTGAGCATTGAACAGTATATGATGACACGGTATACGGACTTTAAAAATCAGTTCAAGGATGATTCCCCGCTGTCAATTTCTGAGCAGGACCGTTTGGTCCTTGAACGCAAAGTGGATATTCAGTTCCAGGACAAGCCGGGTAAAATTAAAAAATTGCTATTAATTTCAAGTGGGGACCATCATTTTTCAAAACTTTATCTGAAATCCCTGGCCGGGCCCGGGAAAAGATACGGCCAGTGGAAATTGATTCATAAACCATCTATCCAGACCCAGATGGATGAAGAAACGATACTCACGGCAAATTCTGTGGAAGAGATCGGGGCCTGGCTGATTCATAACCATCTTTATACGGACCGTACGTTTTTGACGATGGCGCCTAATGCCACCCCAGTTTCCCACGACAGTATTGAAAAACTTTACAGAAGCATGTATGATTTTTTTACCCCTGAATCATCAAAACCGTTTAGTTTTGATGTATTGAGAAAGAAACCATTTATTACAAGCCTGTTTGTTTCCGTCAATTTTTACGCGGAAAGACCCAGTGGGAGCATTTCAGATTTCACGATGGTCTATCGCAATTCCTGGGATGAAATGTTTTTGCGCACCACAAGGCTTAAAATGCCGGTGACGGACCTTGAACCGGTCAAAAAACAGATCTGCACGTGGCTTGGTTTGAAGCAACAGCCCGAAAAGACCATTTTCCATGTCCCCAGAAGGGGTTAGGCCCGGTTGTGAAAGTGATTTACTATGTCAAGGGCCTGTTCCGGGGTGTCAACCATTGAAAACAGTTCCATATCCTTAGGCGAAATTAATCCGTTTCCGGCAAGAGAGTTTTTAATCCAGTCCAGAAGTCCGGCCCAGAATTCCTTGTTCATCAGAATCACAGGCATTTTCCGGATACGCCGGGTCTGGATCAGCGTCAGGGTTTCAAACATTTCATCCATTGTGCCAAGTCCTCCCGGCATAATGATATAGGCTTGGGCATATTTTACAAACATAACTTTTCTGATAAAAAAGTAATTAAACTCCAAAGACCGGGTCAAATATGCATTGCACTTTTCTTCAAAGGGCAGGGTGATTCTTAAGCCTATGGACTCCGCGTTCTGTTCTGATGCACCCAGGTTTGCCGCTTCCATGATACCCGGCCCCCCACCCGTAATGACCGCATAACCGCCGGCTGCAAAACAGGCTGCTGTCTTTCTTGCGATTTCATAATCAGGGTGGCCCTTGGCTGTTCTCGCAGAACCGAAAATAGACACAGCCGGCCCCAGGTCATGAAGTCCGTCTATACCTTCAACAAATTCGCCCATAATTTTAAACAGGCGCCATGACTCACCGGACTTGAAGTCATTAATGGGGTACTGGATGGTATTGGGGCTACACATGTTCAACTCCTTATTAAAACGGTTCGGTTTACAAGTTCAGATCAGCCAATCGAACTGGTTAAAAAATATTAAATGTGGTATATAGTATCCAATTTGGGACACCTGATCAAGTTGGTCGGCTGGCTCTTTCATTTTATTATTTTTTGATAACAAAAAAAGAAATCATTTGGAATGACTACTTACTTGGGTTTTCAATATTCAGTATCCCGGCAGGCAATAGTTATGAATACGTTGGGAATGCATGCGCGGCCTGCGGCAACAATTGCCGGGATGGTCCAGGACGCCGGTGGAGACATCTGGTTATCAGATGGAAAGCGTATTGCCGATGCTGCAAGCATTATCGATATTTTATCTTTGTGCGCGGTTAAAGGAACAAAGGTGTCCATTTTTACAGAAAAAGAAAAAGATTCTGCCCTGGCAGATAAGATTAAACATTTTTTTGATATCGGATTTGGGGAAAATGAATAAAACCGTTACAGATGAAATCACTCTCAGGGGTATCAGCGGATCGCCTGGTATCTGTATTGGAAAGGCTTATCTTGTTGAGCGGGAGGGCGTTAACCTGATTAAACGCTATCCTGTAAGCCCGGAGATGCTCCCCAATGAAATAAACCGGTTTAAAAATGCAGTGGAGAGAGCCAAAAAAGACCATGCCAGGGTCATTGACTCGCTTGGGGATGATTTAAGTGAAAATCTGAACATTCTTGAAACCCATAAGGTGTTGTTCAAGGATAAAATGCTTTACGGCAAAACCATTGAGACCATTACTAATGATCAGGTTAATGCAGAGTGGGCACTTCGCCGGGTATCCAGGCGTATCAAGCGGATGTTTGATGACATTGATGATCCGTATCTGCGGGCCAGGGGCAATGATATTATTCAGGTGTCAGACAAAATCATGAGTTATCTGGTGGGAGAGTCTGACCTTCGGATCAGTGAAATTAACAAACGCGTCATCATTGTTGCCCACGATCTGTCACCCGCAGATGCCAGCCAGATTCAGCTTGAACGTATCAAGGGGTTTTTAACGGACAGAGGCGGTAAGGATTCCCATACAAGTATTGTGGCCAAATCCCTTAAAATTCCATCGGTTTTAGGGCTTGGAAATGCCAAGGCAAATATCAAGAATGACGATATCCTTATTGTAGACGGTTCCGCCGGAATTATTATCATCAATCCGGATGAAGACACCCTGTTCCGGTATCAAGAGAAGATGGCCCGGTTTGAAGCCATCAGGGCGGACATTGAACGGGAAAGCCATCTGCCTTCAATCACTGCCGACGGGGTGGTCATTAACCTGCTTGCCAATATAGAGCATGTGGAAGAGGTGGTGGCTGCCAAGGACAATAAAGCCTCGGGTATCGGACTGCTCAGAACCGAATTTTTATGTCTGGATTTAAACCGGTTTCCCACCGAGGAAGAAATGCTGCAAAAATATGGGGAACTTGTGGAACTGATGCAACCGGCCCCGGTGACCATACGGACCCTGGATATCAACGGGGACAAATTTAATCCCAATATAGATCCGGTTGAAGAGGCTAACCCTGCATTAGGTTTGAGGGCTGTCAGGTTTTGTCTGGAACATGAAGATATTTTTATCACCCAGATTAGAGCCATTTTACGGGCTGCGGCGTTTGGTAATATCAATCTTCTTATTCCCATGATCTCCTGTGTTGAGGAAATTATTGGTGTCAAATCATGTATTGACAAGGCGGTTCTTAAACTTGAGGCTGAAGACAAAATATTTAATAAAGATATTCCCCTGGGTATTATGATTGAGGTGCCCTCTGCCGTGATGATGGCCCGGGAACTTGCAGGACATGTTGATTTTTTCAGTATCGGCACCAATGATTTGATTCAGTACTCCATGGCCATTGACCGGCGCAATCGCCGGGTGGCGCATCTTTACCAGGCATTAAGCCCTGCGGTATTGAAAATGATCCGTCTCATTGTGGATGCGGCAACCGAAAACAATATTGAACTGGTCATGTGCGGTGAAATGGCAGGTGACGCCATTAATATCCCGGTTCTGCTTGGGTTGGGGCTGACCAATCTGTCAATGAACTCCGGCGCCATCCCTGTCATAAAGAAAATGGTCCGGTCTATGAATGTGGCAAAAGCACAGAAAGATGTCCAGGCCATCCTTGGTTTTCAAACCGTTCAGGAAATTGTTGATTATATTCAAATGGAATACAGGGATCTGTTGCCATATAAGGATAACGAGGAATAAACCATGAACGCAAAATATACCAAAGTGGTTGCCACCAATAAAAAAGCCCGGCACAATTACCATATTGATGATGAATATGAGGCCGGTATTGTGCTGGTGGGTTCAGAAGTAAAAGCGATCAGAGAGGGCAGGGTCAGCTTCAAGGACTCTTATGCTGATATTCGGCGGGGAGAAGTTTTTTTACGCCAGCTCCACATTTCTCCCTATACGTTTGCATACAATGCCAATCATGAATCCATGCGGACCCGGAAACTTTTGTTACACAGGTATGAAATTAAAAAACTTATCGGAAAAATAAAAGAACAGGGATACACTCTGGTGCCATTAAAAATCTATTTTAAAAATGATAAAATAAAAGTCCTTCTTGGCCTGGGTAAAGGCAAAAAGTGTTGACGTCCATGGTAGCATGTCGAGTGTTTGTCAACTCGTAACCTTGGCATATTTAAATATAATCGCAGACGATTATAACTACGCTGTAGCTGCTTAAAGCGGCTTCCGTCCTCCTGGTATCCCTCTTGCAGATTCAGGTCAGGGCGTCGACTTTGCAAGACCGCTTTTGAAATTTCCTGGGTTTCAAAAGTTAAATTTTTCAGGATATACCGGGTTGCATCCCTCCTGAAGGAGACTTTCCGGCCAATTTTAAAGTTCAGGATAAGCATGTAGAAGCCTGGATTGATTGTTTTCGGACACGGGTTCAACTCCCGTCGCCTCCACCACTTACTTTTAAACAGACCGATCCTGTTGCCGAGTCCGGCACGCGGGGTCGGTTTTTATCTTTATTATTTATTAGCGAGTTACGTCAATTCGAGAATTCTGCCGAATGCTCCGCATTCACTCCAGCTTCGGGAAATCTTGTTCAATTCTCTTCTCTGCAGCCACTTTCTTCTCCGTTTTCTCAGCTTCTGTTTCCGCCCCAAGTCCAGTGGGAACCGGGTTGGCAGAAGCCTGCTCCTGCTCGGTCATTTCCGCCTGATACTGCCGAAACGCCCCGGCAATTCCGTCAAACAAATCATTAATATCCATCGTCCGCCGGATGAGCCGCGAGGATGGCTGAGGGGCCGCAAAGCGGAGCATAGCGGAGTTTGCGGTCACCTGCCACCGCAGTCGGCTCCATTGG
>PDTI01000058.1 GCA_002747145.1 Desulfobacter postgatei | reverse complement strand
TGATGGCCATCTTTGAATGCTGTCACTGGTGAACTTTTGACCCATCCACCGCCGGAATATTGCCCCGCCTTTCGTTGTTTCATTCTGTCTCTTTTTATTTCTATTGTCTCCCTATTTATATCCGTTTCAGAGTTTTTACACTGATTTTTTATCAAACTTTTCCTCATATTTCAGTAATGGCCGTTTTAAGCTGCCTTGGGTTTTTCTTTACAATATCAATAATTCCATCATGATTCTCACTAATGAGAACCAATTTTTACAAATTTTCTGTTAATACGGACTATTCGCATAAAATTGGGGAGAATTGGGGCCATTTTCAAGCAGCCCGGTCCAGCATATGGGCAAGGGCTTTGGGTTTTCCGGGAAAAAAACCAAAGGTTTTCATCCACACCTCTTCATCTTCCATGCAGAAATAGACGGCAACGCCGGGAGCAAGCTGCCGGAACAGGTGGGCAAGGCGCTGGTACATGGTGATGCGCAGTGGCTTGAAATAGCGCATTTTATTGTCAAGCCCTGTGATAAATTCTCCATAAGGGATGGTTGAATCCGGAAAACGCATTTCAATGATGGGCTTTAAATGGGGCATGAACCTGAATGTTCCCAAGGAGATCCATACCACATCGTCTGGTCTGACATGGGCAAAAATGGCTTCAATCACCTTTTCATAGGCCTGTTCGCATCCAGGATAGAGAAAAATGGGGTCAAAATGAAACGCCACCCGGAATCCCTTTGATACGGCTTTGGCCGCAGCCCTGAGACGTGCCGAAAGGCTGGCTGTGCCCCGCTCCTGGGAAGCAATCATCTCAGGGGTATTCACGGACCAGGACAGAATGGTCTTCCGGTTGTGGTTCAGGTCCAACAGCCCGTCTATATTGACGGTTTTTGTTTTCAGTTCAAGAATTGCCCGATCCTGGGCTGCAAATTTTTCAACCAGAAATCTGGGCATCAGGCTGACAGGTTCCCAGATCAGAGAGTCCGTGTATTCGCCGGTGCCGAAGCGCACAATGGTGTTCCCTTGAAAAACCGGGTCCAGTGCAGCCGTGTATTGGTCAAAGCCTGCAAAATACTGGAGCACAGGGGGATGAAAATAGGCTTGCAGGATGCAGTAGGCACAGTCCATGGTGCAATAGGTGGCGCAGTGCAAGATAGTGTAATCACAGCAGGTGTAGTAGCTGGTGCCCGGGCATTGGCGAATCAGGGTTCCGTTATTCCTGGTGATGTAAAGCACTTTTTTGGCCAACCCCACAGGATCATCTGCCTGGTTAATCAGGTCATATACGGGCGCTGAGTCCGCCACCTTCTGGGGTGCGGGTTTGACCTTTGAAAGCAGGTACTCAATTTCCGGTGTCAGATCCAGATCTTTATCTATGAATACCCAGGTTGGCCTGATCATATTTATCTGTCCACCAGGGATTTAAAATCCGGGTTGTCCGCCAGTCCGGCCAGGCAGTTGAGGTGTGTTTTAAACTCATCCACACACGTAAACTCCATCTGCATGGTATAAAAGAGCCCCTCAAAATTTTCAGGCAGTGTCAGTTGAAGCCCGGCACCCAGATCAAGCGCCTGGACCTGTTTCCGGGCCTGATTTCTAGCTGCTGTAAGCGCAGGAAAACGCCGTTGGACAAGAAACGCCTTGAACTGCTTTCCAAGGGCACCCATATCCCGGTGGCCCAAATCATTGTCCTCCGGGCCGCCACTGCCATGGGATCCCAGGATGGATTCCTGGATAAGGGTTGACAGGCGTATGTTTTCAAGGGCGCATATCTCCTTTGCCCATGAAATGATCTCCATCTGAATGCCCGAGGATACTTTGATCAGGGAGAAAAGATGCAGAAATCCCAGTTGGGTCTGTTCATCCATAGCCGCAAGGGCTTTACACGCTTTAATGGATATCTTGCCCTGATCCAGAAGATCAAGGACAGGCCCGGGCATGGCATGGATACGCGCCAAGGCATTGATAAATCCTTCATTCAGCGGCCTGTTAAAGATAGATATCGCTTTTTTTGCAATACATTTGGCATCCATAAAACGCAACAAAAGCGCTGTGGCCCGGATGAGTTCTGCGGGCATCAGTTCCCGTGAAAATGAATTTTCGGTTACCGCAGCGATGGCCGCAGCCCCACGGTCTTCGTGTTCAGGCATGACACGGCAAAAAATCCTGGACAAGCCGGCCTTGCGGGCCGCATCAATCCGCCGGAACCCGGCCACCACAATATACCGATCCTGTCTGTACAACACCAGGGGCGCAACCAGGATGCCATATTGGGAAATGGATACGACCAGATGGTCAAGGTTATGGCAGGGCCCTGTAATACGAAACCCGGTATCTGACAGGTCGATCTCAGACACCGGGATATCAGTAAATGTCATAGCTGTCATCACTTAGATGGTTTTTCCAGTCAGCCGGGTAAAGATTTCCTTGTAGGTGTTACTGGTATTGTCAATGACTTCCTGGGGCAGTTTGGGGCCTGGGGCAGTTTTATCCCAGCCTGAATTGGTCAGCCAGTCCCGGACCGTTTGTTTGTCAAAACTTTTCTGCCCTCTGCCGGGTGCATAATCGTCCAGGGGCCAGAACCGGGATGAATCCGGGGTCAGGATCTCATCGATCAGGATAATTTCACCATCAAGCAGACCAAACTCAAATTTTGTATCCGCTATAATAATACCTTTTTCCAGGGCAAGGGCTGCCCCCCGGTTATAAATTTCAAGACTCAAGTTACGCAATTTTTCTGCGGTGTCTTTGCCCAGAATATCGGCAGCCTCATCAAAGCCGATATTGATATCATGATCCCCGATTTCAGCTTTGGTGGACGGGGTAAACAGAGGTGTATCAAGCTTGTCAGATTCCTTGAGCCCCTGGGGCAAGCGGATATTGCACACATGGCCCTGGGATTGATAGGATTTCCAGCCTGAGCCGGAAATATACCCCCTGACGATACACTCCACAGCCAGGGGGTCTGCTTTTTTCACCAGCATGCTGCGGCCTTCAAGTTTCTCCTTATACTTGAGAAACGCCTGGGGATAATCATTTACATCTGTGCTGATAATATGGTTTTTAACGATGCGTTCCATCTGTTTGAACCAGAACACTGAAATCTGATTCAGCACCTTGCCCTTATCCGGAATGGGATCAGGCAGCACCACGTCAAATGCGGAAAGCCGGTCGGTTGTTACCATGAGCAGGGCATCGCCCGTATTATGTCAATAGTCCGGCTATTAACAGAAAATTTGTGAAAATTGGTTCTCATTTTCATGGAATTTCGCTTCGATTCCCTAATTATCAAACACGCTCTTACAATTTATCCATTTCATTCCGGCACAATGCCTCAAAGACACATTAAATAAAATCTTTGTGTGAGCTTTTCAACTGAAGCGCTCCATCTTTAATGAGTGCCGGATAAAATATAACCCTGAAAAATTTTTTTCAAGGGCTGTCACATTTAAGATAACCAATTTGTAATATGCAACCATATTGTTTTCAATCAAAGTATGATAATAATACAGGGTTAAGTTAATCAAATTTAAAGGTTCCTTAATGGAAAACATTACTGATCAAAAAAATTTTGCAGCCACCAAAAAACTGACCAAAAAGGATTTTCTGGTAGCTGCAGACAAAACCAAGGCCAGTGACTCAAAAGCCCTGGTTAAATCCGATCCCATTCAAAGTTACCTTAATGAAATCAATCGATATAAACTTTTAACCCGGGAGCAGGAAATAGAGTTGGGCCGGCGGATTCAGGAGGATAAGGACCAGGAAGCCGCCTATATCATGACCACTTCCAATCTGCGCCTGGTGGTGAAAATTGCCTTGGAATTCCAGCGCATCTGGATGCAGAATCTTCTTGACCTCATCCAGGAGGGCAATATCGGTCTTGTCCGGGCTGTAAAAAAATTTGACCCGTATAAAAATGTCAAATTTTCCTACTATGCATCGTTTTGGATCAAGGCATATATCCTCAAATTCATCATGGACAACTGGCGAATGGTCAAAATTGGGACCACCCAGGGACAGCGCAAACTCTTTTTCCGATTAAAAAAAGAAAAACAGATGCTCATTGAACAGGGGTTTGACCCCAAACCCAAGCTGTTATCCCAACGTCTGGGGGTGTCTGAACAGGAGGTGGTGGATATGGACCAGCGCCTTGCCAATTGGGATCTTTCCCTGGATGAACCCCTTAAAGACGATTCCAAGACCGAGCGTATTGAGTTTATCAACGTTGATTCGGATTCTTCCGAAGACCGCCTGGCAAAAAAAGAGATCGAAGATATTCTGTACACCAAGGTGGATGAGTTTAAGAAGAACTTGAACGAACGTGAACTGGATATTTTTGAGCGCAGAATTTTTTCCGATTCCCCCGAAACCCTGCAGCAAATAGGTGAAGTTTACAACATTTCAAGGGAACGGGTCCGGCAGATCGAAAACAACATCATCAAAAAAATGAAAGCATATTTTAAAAAGGATATGCCCGATTTTGACATGTATGACCACGACCAGTAATAAGGCCCATGATCAAAATAAAATCGCCCATCTACTTGTCTTTTAAGCCACCCTCGGCGTTACGCCAAAGGACACATATTTTAAATATGCTTCCATTGGCGTGCCTTGATGGTGACTTAAAATCCGGCGCAGCTGTAGCAGATTTAATTGTGATCATGGGCCTAGACGTATCCCAAAAGTATAAAAAGGCATTCCGTTCATGAAATACCTTAAAGTGTGTACCCTGGCCCTGGCTGCAGTTTTAACTTTTTTCCCCGTTTCAGGCTGTATCAAGCACCCTGAAGACCCCGGCCTGGAACAATCCGGCAGCAAACATATTGCCGACCAGGATCCGATGTCAACCCAGAACAGCGATTTCCAGGCTTTGTATTATTATCTTATGGCCCGGCGCTGCGATAATAAAAATCAATCCGAACAGGCACAAAAAGCCCTGGAGATGGCCATTGCAAAGGATCCAGACTCCTGTTTTCTCCAGCGCGAACAGATCATCCGTCTGCAGAAACAAAAAAAATCCAGTCAGGCCATGGCCCTTGCCCAAGATCTGGCGGAAAAATATCCGGATAATGTGGAAAATCTGCTCCTGCTTGCCCGGATGAAAAAAGTGGATGAAAAGGGTATGTCCACCCTGTTGGAACAAATACTGCAACTGGCCCCCGAAAATAAAGAAACCTTTTTACGGCTGGGTAAACTGTATATGGATGAGGGCATGACCCTTAAGGCCATTGACTTGTTTTCCCGTATGGTGAAGATATTTCCTGACTATTATGTTGCCCATTTTTACCTGGGAGAAACCCGGCGCATGGCTGACCAGCCGGCCGCAGCCAAAGCATCTTACCTTAAAACCCTTGAACTTGAACCTGACCTTTTAGAACCTAGATTCCGGCTTGTGGACGTGTATAAAGCCATGGACGAAGAAACACACAAGGCAGAAATAATCACGGCCCTCAACGATATTCTAAATTTTGACCCCGGAAATGAAAGGGCCCTGATAGAGCTTAGCCTGCTCTATTTTAACACCAAAGATTATCAAAACGCTGATGGCATGTTTGCTGAACTTGCCCGGGAAATCAGGGAAAACCCTGATCTGGTGGTCATGATTGCCCAGACCTTGATACCGGAGCGTAGATACCAGGATGCTGCGACCATACTGTCCCAGGTCAGGAAAATACTCCCCGGAAATGCCAACATCAATTTTTTTCTGGGCATGGTTTATGAAGGCCTAAAAGAACCAGACAAGGCCATTGAGTATTACCTTAAAGTCACGCCCGATCACCCCCAGTATAAAAAAACAATTATAAGCATTGCGTTTCTTTACAAGGAGATGGATCGTATACTGGAGGCAATTCGATTCCTGGAAAAGCACCATCGGCAAAGCCCTTCAGACATTGATATTACCGCTTATCTGGCCTCATTTTACCAGGAAAACAAGTCTTACGAGATTGCCGTCACCATGCTGCAACAAGCGTTAAAAAATGCGCCCCAAAACACAGCGTTGCTCTTTAAGCTCGGTGTTGTTCTGGATACGGCCGGACAGCGGCAGAAAAGCATTGAAACTATGAAAAACATTATCAAGTTGGATCCCAAACATGCATCGGCCCTCAATTACCTGGGATACACCTATGCAGAAATGGGGATCCATCTGGACCAGGCCCTGGAACTGGTTCAACAGGCCCTTGCGATACGGCCCAAAGATGGTTATATCACAGACAGCCTGGGATGGATCTATTTTAAAAAGCAGGTCTATGAGAAGGCTGTTTTCTACCTTGAAAAAGCGGTTGAACTGTCAGATTATGAAGCCGTGATTACCGCCCATCTGGCAGATGCCTACCTTAAGACCGGACAGCAGAAAAAGGCGGTTGCCATGTATAAAAAAGCCCTTGATAATGCCAGACCGGATCAAAAAAAAGAGCGCCGGGAAATAGAGGAAAAACTTAACAATTTAAAAAATGCGATGCAATGACATGGTGGCCATGGGCCTGAACCTCGTACTTTTTTTCACTATTATACTCACAGGCCCGGGCTGCACCCTGCTTGGCCATCAATCCGGAAAACCAGCAGACACCCATGCCGAGCAGATCATAAACCGCATCCTGGCATTTAATTCACAAATTTCAACATCCAAGGGCACAGGCGAGCTGACACTTATTTGGGGTTTTCGAAGGGAAAAATATAAAATCGCCTGGGTTGCCCAATCGCCCAACCGGTTACGCATGAGCTTGCTCATGTGGGGCCATCCGGTTGAAACCATTGCCTCCACCGGCCAATGGGTGACCTTTGTCTCCCATACCGGTATCCATAAGCCCCATTCAGCCGTATCCACAGATCCAGACCTTGATCCCTACATCAATATCCCGCTGCGTTTATCCGAACTGGTCAGCCTTCTTCTTGGACAGGTGCCGAAACGTCCCTTTGACCGGGCCTGGACCCTTCCCGAAAACCCGGATACTGTTTTTGCTTCAAAATCATTTTCTTCTACAATTCAGGCGGTTGTAACGGACGCAACCGGAAAACCCACCAGGTACCGGGTGCTGAATAAAAATATGACTGTTATTTTCGAAATATGGTATTCCCAGTTTTTTAAACGCGATACTTTTATTCTACCCGGGGGGATAACCATAAGAGATGATCAGCAGAAAATCATGGAGATCTCCTTGAAAAATCTTATGCCCAATATTCCTGTAAAAGAATCCGTGTTCAGGTTGACAGGGTCATAAAAATGAACATTATTTAGTCGATGCTATTATTACCAAACATATAAGGAGATAACTATACGTCATGATTCATAAAAACGTTGACCAGGCCAAAAATGCAAGCAGTTGTTCCCAGCAAAGCTGTCCATCCCAGCAGCAGCCCCAGAATGACGTTGCAAAACAGCAGATGGAAATGGAAGCAATGATCAAGGACAACCTGGCCAAAATCAAGCACAAAATCTTTGTTCTGTCTGGTAAAGGCGGTGTGGGAAAAAGTTCGGTATCGGCAAACCTTGCGACAACCCTTGCAAAAAAAGGATATAAAACAGGGCTTATGGATGTGGATGTGCATGGGCCTTCCATTGCACAGATGTTTGACATCACAGAGCTTTTGGATATTGCACCCGATAACAAGCAGCTGTTGCCCAGACAGATCAATGAAAACCTCAAGGTGGTCAGTGTCCAGGCGTTAATGCAGGACAGGGACCAGGCCGTTATATGGAGAGGTCCTGCCAAAACCGGCATTATCAAGCAGTTTGTGGGTTCCGTTGCCTGGGGAGAGTTGGATTTTCTGATCATTGACGCCCCTCCCGGCACCGGCGATGAACCGCTCACCGTTGTACAGACCATCCCCGAAGCCAAGGGTATTATTGTTACCAC
>PDTI01000014.1 GCA_002747145.1 Desulfobacter postgatei | reverse complement strand
GCGGTACTGAAGGATTTTACCCAGACATTCAAGGACATTGACGAAGCATCACTGGCTGTGGTTCATGCGCGCCAGGAAAGGATTCTTGCCCATGCCGGAAACATTGCCGGGAAGAGTTATACGCTCAGTTCTGTCTGGCGTATTGCCTGCGGTCTGGGGTATGATCATCCCATTGAAAATGGATTCACCCTCGACCATAATTCCGGACTGCCCTATCTTCCGGGGTCTTCAATCAAGGGGTTATGCCGGTATGTGTTTGAGCAGTACATTGCTGCAGCGCAGAATTCAAAAAACTTTAATGCTGAAAAAATGTTTGATCTTTTCGGTTCAGATGAGACAGACAGTCCCACGTCTGTACAAAATACGGGTGACATCGTATTCTTCGACGCTTTTCCCGAGAAGGTGCCTGCGGTGGAGGTCGATATTATTAATAACCATCACGGTCAATACTATGAGCAGTTGAATACCTACGATGAGAATGAGGGTTCTCTGCCTTCTCCGATGGAAACCGAGAGCCCCAATCCAGTATTTTTTCTGGCCATTGGAACTCACACACCTTTTGTTTTTCGTCTGTTCAGTCGAAGTCGCAATACAGAGAATTTAAAAATAATTGATTCGGTAATCCTGGATGGCCTGACCATTTTTGGTATCGGTGCCAAAACTTCAGTCGGCTATGGGAGATTCATGGGTCCGGATATCAAATGGCTTGATGAGGCCATTGTATCGCTGTGTAAACAACATAATGAACCTGATTCGATGAACATTCTGCGCGGCAAATCTCTTGCCAAAGAGTGGACAAAAATTTCTGATTCTGATCTTAAAGACGCCGTTAAAAAAACGATAGCAGATCGCTGGAAAGATGCATCGGTCACTATCAATAAGTCAGTGAAGCAGATCTATGATCAAGGGTAGCGGATAAAGAGATCTGAAATGATTGCGCCGGATTTTAAGCCGCCATCAAGGCACGCCAATGGACGCATATTCGATAGATGTGTCCGTTGGCGTAACGCCGAGGGCGACTTAAAAGACAAGCAGATGGGAGGTTTTATTCTGATCATGGGCCTAAAAGGGATACTATATCATGACAACAGCAGTAAGAATTACTGAGGAATTGGTTCGGGAAGCCAGGATATACAGCAAAATCGATAAACGATCTTTAACTGGGCAAATTGAGCATTGGGCTCGGATCGGGAAATGTGCTGAAGAAAATCCCGATTTAACCTACGACCTTATAAAAGAGATCCTCATCGGCATCGCTGAATTGGAGTACGGAGAAAGAACCGAATATCAATTGGGGTAACAAAAAATGAAAATTTTTCAGTCCCGATCTTTTGCACGAAAGGTTAAAAAATTTTCTAAGCAGTAAAAAGATGTACTTGATGACGAAGTAAGAAATATTGCTGAAAATCTAACTATTGGCACAGAAAAAAAGGGAGACCTGAGAGGCGTTTTTGTTCATAAGTTCAAAATAAAAACAATGCCGTATCTGTTTTCTTATCGTTTTGCAGGTGATCATCTTGAATGCATAATGATCGGGCCACATGGAAATTATTATAGGGATTTAAAAAGTTATCTCAAATCAAAATAATTGGTGTAACGCCGAGGGGGGCTTAAAAAAATAAGTAGATGGGCGATTTTATTTTGATCATGAGCCTTGTCTATTCCGTAACAGCCTGTCGATCAGAAATAGAACTTGTCAATTCCGGAAAAAGCGATAGCGTAAATGATTGACTTTTTTTTAATCGCCCGCATATTCAATCCAACATTAGGCCACACAGATAACACAAAGGGTATCCATGAACGCAGATGTAACACTGAACATTGCGGGCATTTTATGTCAATAGTCCGGCTATTAACAACAAAATTTGTGAAAATTGGTTCTCATTTTCATGGGATTTCGCTTCGATCCCCTAATTATCAAACACGCTTTTAGAGACTATAGATTAAAATTCGTTATTTATCAATTCTTCTTTTGGTTTGCCAGCAATTCCGTCGTATGAACCCCGTTGCAGCCATTGTCGACACCTGCGGTGCTTTTGGCAGTGGTGCTTTAGAGCGTGTTTCATAATCAGGGGATTGCAGCCGATTCATCAATTATCAAACACGCTCTAAAAAACCCCCGGAAAGGATTTCCCGGGGGCTCTATATACCGTTGTTATTTCTACTCGTTATTCCGGTGGTGATAGTCGTTGTCGTGACGCGGACATTGTTTATCGTGTCTGGGGTGATGACCTGTTTTTTTGCCCAAGCCTCTGTGCCCCATACCCATGAAGTTAATTTCGGGAGCAATTTTTTTGGCTTTAAGGGCAAAGTCGATGCGTTTATCGGCCAGTTCTTTTTTCAGTTCGAAAATTTCATCTGAAAGGGCCTGGATGTCTGATCTGGCTGGATTCGAAGTCTCCATGAGCATGCGCAGTTCCTGGTGTTTGGTCATCATGGCGGCCCGGGCTTCATAGCTTTCATCCACCCACTGCTGATGCAGTTCCCGCAGCTGAGATTTTTGATCATCGGTCAAGTCCTTGTAGATGCCCCGGTCCTGTTCACTGCATCCACCCTGTTTTTTGTCACCATGCCCCCATGCAAATGCTGACGCTGCCATGAATCCGACCATAAGTAATGCTGTTAAACTGATGAGTGATTTTTTCATAATGATGTCTCCTGTATCTGTTTGTGTTGTGTGTGATCAAATTTGATCTTGACAAGATATCATAGCAATGGGTATGCCATTGAGCAATATTGTTTTTTAACCTATTGAAATATAAGGGTAAATAATTTTTTTTGGGGTTTGGCCGGCTGTGGTGAAATGATCGAAGCTGTTTCTTTTATACCCGGATATTTTTCCCGGATGTATAAAAATTACTCAGATTATTGCGTTTGACGTTGAAGTGTGTATTTTTTACCCAGTGTGAGATATACAGTGGGTAAAGGTCTGGGCGTGTGTGATCATTGATGAATCGGGAAACCCAACCTGCGGCTTATGAGAACGGGAGGTTTTATTTTGATCATGGGCCTTAACTGGTCTTGAATTTGCACTGATCCCTAATGTTATGAAACGGATAAAAAAGAAAAAATGGGGTCTGATTTCCCCTATGATCATTATCGGCGTGCTGGCGGTGCTGATGCCGGTGTTCACCTTTATGACCCTGGACCGGATGACCCGGCAGAAAGCGCATATCAAAGATAAAATGATGGGGCGGGGCATCTACCTGATCCGAACCTTTGAGGCGGGAACCCGGGCCGGTATGCTGGCCATGGGCTGGGGGATGAAACGGATTCAGACCATGCTGGTTGAGACGGCGGTGCAGCCGGAAATTGCCTATATTCTGATTACCGATGCCCAAGGGAACATCCTGGCACATTCAGACCCGGAGCAGGTTGGTAAAATCTATGATGGCTGGGCAGATTTGCAGGAGACGCCCATGAAACCCTTTCAGGTGTTCAACCGGTACCGGCAGGTGGACGGCAAACCTGTGTTTGAGGTTTATAAACGGTTTGTGCCCCTGAAATACGGATTCAGGGAGCGGCATTTGGATGGACGACATGCCAAAAAGCTGCACCATCATAAGCCCAACGCGCTTATCCACCAGGATTATGAATCTTTTCGCCTTAAAAACCATTTTATCTTTGCCGGTCTTTCCATGGACAAAGTGGCAAGAACAGAAAAGCGAATGACCCGGCAGACCATTGTTCAGGGCATTGTTTTTTTTATTCTGGGCGGTTCAGGGATTATTGCTTTGTTTATGTTCCAGGCATACCGGTCCGCCCGGGCCTCTTTGAACCGTGTTCAAGCCTTTTCCGATACTGTGGTGCAAAATATGCCGTCCGGACTGTTAACCTTGGATGATCAATATATGGTGACATCTGCTAACCGGGCTGCAGAAAAGATCCTGGGAGCCATCCCCGATATGGCATACCCTGAAATGTTCCATCTGGCGTCTCGGATCTCTGGGGCCAGCGGACCGATTTCCGGGGAAGTGGTATTGAATCCCAGGAATAAAGGCCGGTTGAGGCTGGATATGACGGTCTCTTCCATTTTTGATGATAGCGGCAAGGTTCAGGGGTACATCTTTCTATTCCGGGATATGACACAGTTGCAGGAATTGAAAAAAGAGGTGGAGACCAACCGGCGGCTGGCAGCCATTGGTAAACTGGCCGGGGGGGTGGCCCATGAGATCAGGAACCCCTTAAGTTCCATCAAAGGATTTGCCACCTATTTTGCCAAACGATACCAGGATGAGCCAGGGGACGCACAGACGGCAAAGATCATGGTCCAGGAAGTGGAACGGATCAACCGGTCCATTATCCAGCTTCTGGAATTTGCCAAGCCTTTGGACGTTGAAATCCGGCCTGTGGAGATTGAACCTTTGATCCGGCATTCCCTGATGCTGGTTTCCCAGGATCTGGAAAAACACAATATCAGTTGCCATATTCGGATGAAAACATCACGGGAGATGCTGGCCACGGATCCCGACCGGATGAATCAGGTCCTGCTGAATCTGTTTTTGAATGCCGTCAATGCCATGGAAGAGGGGGGCGAACTGATTGTAAGGGTCAGGGATACAACAGGAGAGAAAGGGATTGAAATGGAAGTAAAAGATACCGGATGCGGCATTGAACCGGAACATCTGGATAAGATATTTGATCCCTATTTTACCACCCGGCCCCAGGGAACAGGACTGGGACTGTCCATTGTCCATCGAATTATCGAAACCCTCAGGGGCGAAATCCGGGTAAACAGCACCAAAGGGAAGGGAACCGCCTTTATGATCCGTTTGCCACAGCAGGTCAAAATCCATGACGAAAAAGAGGAAAACAACAGATGACAGCGCAAAGAACCGTTCTGGTTGTAGATGATGACAACGCCCATGCCGTAATGCTCAAAACCCTGATTCGGGGATGGGGCTATAAAATTGAGGTGGCAGGAGATGGCGATGTGGGGGTTGAGATGGTCAAAGAGCGCCCTTTTGGCCTGGTACTCATGGATATGAAAATGGTGAAGCTGTCGGGTATGGAGGCGCTGCAGCAGATCAACGCCTATAATCCCGCTTTGCCGGTGATCATCATGACCGCCTATTCCTCTGTGGATACGGCGGTAAAGGCGCTGAAGATCGGTGCCTACGACTACCTGACCAAGCCCCTGGATTTTGATAAGCTCAAGCTGACCATTGACCGGGTGTTTGAGCGTATGGCGCTTAAATCCGAGAATAAGGCCCTTAAACAACAATTGTCAACCCCGTGGGCGGGATCGGGGATATTGGGTAAGAGTCCGGGGATAAAGGCCCTGATGGACACCATCAACCTGGTGGCCCCCACCGATGCCAGTGTGCTGGTCACAGGGGAATCGGGCACGGGCAAGGAACTGGTGTCATCGGCCCTGCACTACAACAGTGCAAGAAAAGACAATCCCTATATTCGCATCAATTGTGCAGCCATTACAGAAACCCTTCTGGAGTCGGAACTGTTTGGTCATGATCGGGGGGCATTTACCGGTGCCGAGAAAAAGCGAAAGGGCAAGTTCCTTGCGGCAGATACGGGTAGCATTCTGTTGGATGAAATCGCAGAGATGAGTCTTCCCATGCAGGCTAAACTGCTGCGGGTGATCCAGGAAAAGGAGATCTGCCCCGTGGGGTCGGAAAAGACCATCGGCGTTGATGTCAGGGTCATTGCCGCCACCAACAGAGATCTCAAGGTCATGGCCGAAGAAAAGAAATTCAGGCAGGATCTGTACTACCGCCTTAATGTGGTCACCATTGAGATTCCGCCCCTGAGACGCCGTTCTGAGGACATCCCGGAGCTGGCGTTGCATTTTTTAGGGCTGTTTTCAAAGAAAAACCGCAGGGAGATGAAAGGATTTACACCAGATGCCATGGACACCCTGATCCGATATCACTGGCCGGGGAATGTGCGGGAACTGATGAACGCCGTTGAGCGAGGGGTGGTCATGGCCCGAACCGATTATATCCAGGCACAGGATCTGAATTTCATTGGACAAGCCCCACCGCCGCCCACAGGCAATCTGCCTGAAACTGGCCTTGAAAACATCAGTTTGGCCAAGGTGGAGGAAAAGGCGATTTTATCCACACTGGCTGCCGCGGCAGGAAACAAAAGTGAAACCGCCCGTCGTCTGGGAATTACCCGGAAAACACTGTTGAATAAACTTAAACTATATGCAAAGGAAGAAGAATGAGTGCTGGGAAATCGTCCTTGTTTAAGAGTGTGTTTGATAATTGATCAATCGACTGCAATCCCATGAAAATGGCCCCAATTTCCCCAAATTTTATGTCAATAGTCCGGCTATTAACAACAAAATTTGTGAAAACTGGTTCTCATTTTCATGAGATCTCACTTCGATCCCCTAATTATCAAACACGCTCTTAGGATAAAGTGCGAACAAGAGGCTACAGCCGACCCGGGGAGGCTAGCAGCTTTTTGACGGCTCTTGGTTTTCGAAAAAATTTGGCATCGACAGGCTATTACGGAATAGATAATTTTTTCAAGTTCAAGGCGGAATAACTGGCAACGTAATATATTGGGAAGGATAGACAGTTTTGTTTTTGACAAGTGTTGCAAACCTGAAAATCATTATATAATTTATGGAGCAGAAACAAAATAAAGTATATTTTCAGAATATTATGTTATTAGACACAAGATCAAAATCGAAATCGCAAAGGGTTGACTTTTTTTTATTTCCCGCCTATTCAATTCAACATTAGGCCATACAGGTCACACAAAGGGTAGCCATGAACGCTGATGTAACAGTGAACATTGCAGGCAGGGCATTCAAACCATGGGTGATCTTGTTTACCTTATGTGTGGATGATTTAGATTAATAACCTAAGAGCGTGTTTGATAATTGATGAATCGGCTGCAATCCTATAAACCTTATACTGAAACAGGAGAGACCATTCGATATGACTATCTGGCAATGCACCATGTGCTTGACGACCATGGACCAGGAAGAACAGCCTGAACAGTGCAGCGATTGCGGGGCTGACAACCACGTTATTCTTGATCAGGAAACCCTTCCCCAAACCCTTGATGCGGTCCGGGACATGGCAAGAAAAAACCTCAAAGGATTTTGTGCGGTCTATCCCGCCTGTGACGGCAAATTTGATAAGCTTTGCCAGAAAGAAGCCTATGGCAAACCCATTGGATTCGGTGGCAGCGGTGCAGGCTTCTCCTTCCGGGCGAATGTTGCCTCCCTTGAGGCAGTGCGCTTTAAACTAAGGGTGGTGGGGGAACATATCGAACCTGACACCGCCTGTTCATTTACATTTTTTTACACCCCCGAGGATAACCCAGCGCTCAGGGCCATAAAAAAAGAAGGTCTGCCGGCTGTTCCCATTTTTAAACCCAGATCCCAGGATGTTCTCAAACGCTTGATCCAAAACGCTGAAGAACTGGGGTGTCCTGCGGTGGGTGTGGATCTTGACGGATGCGGGTCCACCATTATGGCCCGACATAACCAGCCGGTATTCCGCAAGAGTGTAAAGGATATCAAAGAGCTGGTCCAGGCCACGTCCCTGCCCTTTATTGCCAAAGGGATCATGACGGTGGAAGACGCTGTCAGTTGTGCCGATGCCGGTGTCAAGGTGGTCAGTGTGTCAAATCACGGCGGCCGGGTGCTTGATGCAACGCCGGGCGTGGCAGAAGTGCTTCCGGATATTGCCGAACACCTTAAGGGGCAGGTGATCATCACCGCAGACGGTGGGGTCAGAACCGGCTATGACGTACTCAAGATGCTGGCACTGGGTGCGGACTTTGTGCTTCTGGGCAGGGATGTAATCCGCGCCGCCGTAGGTGCAGGTTCCCTGGGGGTCAGATTACACATGGAACATATTCACAAGATATTGAAAAAAGCGATGTTTATGACCGGGGTCAGCACCATTGAGCAGATTGATTCATCCATATTGTGTTAAAGCCTGTTTGATCATGGCGTGACTTGAAAGATGCCCCCCAGTTGCCCTGGGGGGCATTGTTCTTTTTACCCAGAATTATTATATTCTTGTGTGATGTAAACCATACCCAAAGGATATGCAATGTTCTCCTTAGATATTCAATTGGTGACCTTGATTCTTTTCATTGCCCTGTTTCTGCTGATCTCTGGGAAAATATCAGTGGATAAGACAGCCATGGGCATATTGGTGGCGCTTTCCATCACAGGCATCCTCTCCCCAAAAGAGACGGTGGCCGGCTTTTCCAACCCAGCGGTTCTGACCGTGGGCGCCATGTTTCTTCTGAGCCGGGGGCTGATGCGCACCGGGGCTGTGGGCTTTATTTCCCACCTGGTGCTGGCCATGTCCAAGGCCAATAAAAAAATGGCCTTTCTTTTGATTCTGATCACAGTGGGGCTGTCCTCGGCCTTTATCAACAACACCCCGGTGGTGATACTTTTTATCCCCATCGTCATGGCCTTAAGCTGCCAATGCGACTTTTCGCCCTCCACCCTGCTCATCCCCATGTCCTATGTTTCCATTCTGGCAGGAACCTGCACCCTTATCGGCACCTCCACCAACCTCATTGTCAGCGACCTTTCAACCGTGTACGGGTTTGCGCCGTTATCCATGTTTGAACTGGCAAAGGTAGGCGTGCCCATTGCCCTTGCAGGTCTGGGGTTTCTTTTGGTCTTTTCAGGCCCTGTCATGCCAGGCCGCAGGGGTCCTGTGTGCGAACTCAATGAGACCAGTGAAAAACGCTATCTTGCAGAACTTATTGTCTCAGAACAAAACCCCTTGATCGGAGATGAGAATTTTATGGATCAAGTTGCATCAGCGTATGGGCTGGAAATTATCGAAATATTTCGTAAAGGCAATATTATTGATCCCGTAAGAACCCCGACCACCTTGGAAGAAGCGGATATTCTTCTGGTAAAAGGCTCTGCAGAGGACCTGGTAAGCTGCCTTAAAAGAAAGCTTTTTTTGCCTGCTCTGGGGGAGGAAAATCTTCATCCGGGCACAGAACTCAAAGATGATCTGATTATTGAACTCATTGTTCCCCCCATGTCCAGCCTGCGCCAGGAGCGGCTCCATTCCACCGAGTTGAAAGATGACCCGGAGATCCAGATCATCGCCATCCGGACCAGAAAAACCCATTACACCCATAGAAAAATTCGCAGTGTCCGGTTGAAAATCGGGGATATCATCCTGGTCAGATGCCCCAGGTACAAGCTGGACAAGATACGCCAGAGCATGGAATTCATCATCCTTGAAGATGTCCACCATGCCCTGATTGACAAGGAAAAAGCCAAACTGGCCATCACTATATTTTCAGGCGTGGTGCTGGCCGCCACATTTGGATTGGCTGGGATCATGACCTGCGCGTTTGCCGGGGTGTTTCTCATGACCCTTACCCATTGTCTCACCCTTAAGGATGCTTACAACGCCCTGGAGCCTGATGTGCTGCTGCTGATCATCGCCACCATTGCCCTGGGAAGCGCCATGGAAAAAACAGGGGCCACCACCCTCTATGCAGGCCTGTTTCTGGATCTGTTCAGAGGGATGGAACCGGGGGTGATCCTTTCGGCCATCATCCTGTTAGCCAGTATCTCCACCCACATCCTGTCCAACAATGCCACAGCGGTTCTGCTCCTGCCCATTGCCGCGTCCACAGCCACTTCCCTGGGGGTGAATCCCAAACCCTTTATCATGGGAATCTGTTTCGGGGCATCCGCCTGCTTTGCCACCCCCATCGGTTACCAGACCAACCTGCTGGTATATGGCCCGGGGGGATACCGGTTTTCAGACTTTCTCAAGCTGGGCCTGCCCCTGAGCCTTATTGTGGTGCTCCTGGCGTCTTTGTTCATTCCGTTGGCCTGGCCCTTTTAAAGGGCCTAATCTGGCCTAATCTGCTTTACGTCTTAAAAAAGTGGGAACCTCCAGATCGTCACTATCAAAGTGCGTGCCGTAGTCCTGGATCTGGTCGTCATCTCCGACCGCACGTTTGTGGCGAATAACACGCACCGGTTCATCCCAGTTGGCCATATCCTCTTCCGTGGCATCCCTTACAATCCCCCTGGCAATGGAACCCTGGTGATTGCCGGGTGTGGACTGCCCCATATCCGGTGCACCCTGACCATAGGCCGAAACAGGCGCGTATGCCCCATAAGTACCGTTAGCCACACCTGTCTGCTGGGGCTGCTGTGCATAGGTTGGGATGGTATGGGGGTCAAATCTGCGCATATTTTCAGTAAACACCGGTTGTTCCATACCGATACCTGTGGCAATGACGGTGATGCGGATCTCATCCCCGAGCTCTTCGTCAAAGGTCTGGCCCCAGATGATTTCTGCATCTTCACCAACTTCCTGGTAGATGCGGTCGCAGGCTTCGGTCATTTCGTCAAGGGTCAGATCAGAACTTGATGTGATATTCATCAGCACACCCTTGGCACCGGATACGGAGATATCTTCCAGCAGCGGGTGGGAAATGGCACGTTCCGCCGCTTCTGTGGCCCGGTTTTCCCCGGCGGCGATGCCAATGCCCATTAACGCTTTGCCTGCTTTCTGCATGGTGGTTTTTACATCGGCAAAGTCCAGGTTGACGTGGCCGGGCATCATGATCAAATCCGTGATGCCTTTAACGGAGTGATGCAAAATTTCATCGGCTTTGATGAACATATCCTTCATACGTGCCCCTTTGCCGGCAATGCCGCGCAGCCGGTCATTGGGGATGGTGATGACGGTGTCTGTAATTTCCTGCAGTTTTTTTAAGCCGTCAAGGGCTGCATTTTCCCGTTTTTTTCCCTCAAAGGAGAACGGTTTGGAGGCAACCGCCACAGTCAGAATGTTAAGATCCTTGCATATTTCTGCAATCACAGGAGCGGCCCCTGTGCCGGTGCCACCGCCGAATCCTGCAGTAATAAAGACCATGTGGCTGTCTGCAAGGGCTTCACGCAGCTCATCCATGCTTTCCAGGGCAGCGTCTCTGCCCACATTGGGATCTGCACCGGCCCCAAGCCCTTCTGTGAGCTGGGTGCCTATCTGAATTTTAACTTCGGCTCTGGAATGCTCCAGGGCCTGGGCATCGGTGTTGGCCACAATGAATTTCACGCCTTGAAGTTTTGCGTCAATCATATTGTTTACCGCGTTTCCGCCGGCCCCGCCGACACCGATCACCTTAATTTTAGCTGTGTTATTATTTTCTACATAGGAAAAAGTCATATCCACCTCCTGTATGGATTTAAATAATATTTTTAAACCATTGTTTCATTTTATTGAAAATCATTTGCAGCATCTGGGAATCGGACTTGACATTCTGGATACGGCAGCTTGTTTTTGATCCGAAAATGATCAGTCCTACGCCTGTGGCGTATGCTGGGTTTTTAACAATATCTTTGAGTCCACCGATACGTTCGACTTCACCGATCCGAACGGGTACGCTGAATACCGATTCCGCCATTTCTGAAATCCCGTCCATGACGACACTGCCGCCGGTGAGTATAAATCCGGCAGGATAACTGTTTTCAAGTCCGTTGGAAAACAACTCCTGTTTCAGCAGCGTAAAGATCTCCTCCACCCGGGGTTCCAGGATTTCAGCAAGAATTGCCTTGGGCAGACGCTTGGGTGCTCTGCCCCCCACTGCCGGCACCTCAATGACATCATGGGGCCTGACGTTTTGGGGGATGCAGGTGCCGTGTTTTGTCTTGATTTTTTCCGCTTCGGGCAAGGGGGTGCGAAGCCCTATGGAAATATCGTTGGTCAGGTTATGACCGCCAACGGTAAGTTCGTAAATAAATTTCAGGTTGTTGTCTTTGAACAGGGCCAGGTCTGTGGTTCCGCCCCCCATATCCGCCAGGATGCAGCCGAGCTCCTTTTCTTCATTGGTGAGAACGGCATAGCCCGAGGCCAGAGATTCAAGTGCAATATCGCAGACCTCAAGCCCTGCCTTGTGGCAGCACTTGATAATGTTGCGCGCTGCAGAGACCGCACCTGTGATGATATGGATCTTGGCTTCCAGGCGTACGGCGGTCATCCCCACGGGATTCTGGATGGATGTCATCTCATCCACAATAAATTCTTGTGAAATGACATGCAGAATTTCCCTGTCCGGGGGGATGGCAACCGCCTTGGCTGCGTCAATGACCCGTTCCACATCCATTTCAGTGATTTCCCGCCCTTTAATGGCAATGATACCATGGCTGTTGAACCCTTTGATATGGTTGCCTGCAATCCCCACGTAAACAGAAGAGATATTGCAGTCCGCCATGATTTCGGCCTCCTCCACAGCCTTTTTAATGGAATCCACTGTGGACTCAATGTTGACTACGGATCCCTTGCGAAGCCCTGTGGACGGGTGGCAGCCCACACCGATGATGTTGATCTCATCATCAAGCATCTCCCCTACGACGGCACAGATTTTGGTTGTACCGATGTCAAGTCCCACCAGTAAATTTTCGCTTTCCTGCAAGTTAAACCCCCTTTTCTGTAGTGTTTTGGGCCGCATCTTCCAGTGTCACAAACACTTTTTTCAGGCTGAAAAGATCTATGGCTGATATGGTTTTGTCCGGATAGTGGTTCTCCATATAGCGCTGAATCTGCCTGGTTCTTGCAAGTTTTTTTTCAAATTGGTCAAACCCTAGTTTAACCGGAAGAACAGTCTTATTTTCAGATGTTGTGTTGCCGGCATTTTTCGTGAACCCTGTATCCGGGCGTGTGTTGAATATATTGATGAGTATACCTGTATGTTCATCTCCCAAAATGGTGTGAATTTGTCCAACTCCTTTGATTCTTAAGATTTCCATGACAGCATTGAACAAATCCCCTTCAAACAGGTAAGTGCTGTTGGACAAGCTTAAATCCACCCCGGATATAACCGGCAACGCCGCCAGATCATCCTTGGCCGGTTCATACTCTTTAAACGGCGCTCCCTGGGTGTTGATGACGATATCTGCCAGGTTTTCAAGGCTCACGATCGCCAGGGGGATCTGTTCTTCAATGTTAATGGTAATGGTGGATAAAAGCTTTCGCTTCACCGTGGCCATGCGAATCCATGGATGGGTGTTCAGCTTTTTTTCCAGCAGATCCGGCTGCAGTTCAAAAATATTGGCGGGTTGATCAAGTCCTGTCCGGGTCAGGACTTCGTTCCTGGTTACCCGGTCAAGACCGTCAATCATAATGGTTTTAACATCAAAGACAGGGCACTGGAGCACTGCATCGTGTACATAGATGCAGCCAAGACTCAGTGCACCGATGAAAAGAAAAAGGAAGCACTTTTCCCAAAGGGCTTTGGCATGAAAAAACGAGTTAAGTTTTCTGGTTTTTGGATCCTGCCCTCTGTATCTGTTTGGGGTATTTTTCTTTGCTGCCAATGGTTTTTACCTCTTCTTTAAGGGTCACTCCGAATTTTTCATATACGTGTTTCTTTACCTGGCCGGCCAGGCTCAGGATATCTTTGGTACAGGCGTTGCCATGGTTGATAATAAAATTGGCGTGCAGATCTGATACCATGGCCCCGTTGTACCGGGCGCCTTTCATGCCGGCCTGCTCAATGAGAAAGCCTGCTGATTGACCGCCCGGGGGGTTTTTGAAAAAACACCCGGCAGATGCCTGGGACACCGGCTGGGTGGATTGTTTTGCTTTCAGGTTGCGGTAAAATTCCTCCCTGACGGTTCCGGTCTCATCCTGGATCAGCCCAAGCCGGACCTTGAGTATAATACTGTTGTCAAGGGCAAGTTTCCGGTAGGAAAATTCAAGTCTGTCTGCCGGCAGAACAGATGTTTCCAGGGTGGTAAGGTCCAGGACTTCGATCTGTTTGACAACGTGGCTCATGTCGCTGCCAAAGGCGCCTGCATTCATCATCACGGCCCCCCCAATGGTGCCGGGAATCCCGGCTGCCCACGCCAGACCGGCCAGACCCTGGTCAGCCGCATATCTGCAAAGGCTGCCAAGACGTTCTCCGGCAAGGGCGGTTACATCAATCCGGTCTGGTGATGTGTGGTCTGGGGTCATGGGAGATGTTGTCTGTTCAATTGTTTGTTTCAGCCGGGTCAGGACCATGACAAGCCCCCGGATTCCGTTGTCCGATATCAGTACATTGGTGCCGCCGCCGATAATGGTAACCGGCAGCCCGGCTTTGTCTGCCGTTCGGGCCAGAGCGATCACCTGTTCCATGGTTTGCGGCAGCACCAGCAGATCCGCAGGCCCCCCCACCCTGAAACTGGTGTACCTGTCCATGGCTTTGTGCGTTTGGGGCCCAAAGGGAGCAAACATCTTTTTTATGCTGCAGCGTTGTCCCATGGTTTACAAAATCTCCATCAGTTTTTCCCCAAGGATGTACACATCCCCGGCCCCAAGGGTGAGCACCATATCCCCCGGCTTTGCCTTATGGGTAATGATGGATAATGCCTGGGTGAAATCCGGGGCAAAGCAGGCATCTTTGTGGCCATGGGCCGTGATGCCCGCCACAAGTTTTTCGGAATCCACGCCGTCTATGGGGGCTTCCGAAGCCGCGTAAATGGGCAGCACGATGAGTACGTGTGACTGGTAAAAGGCCCGGGTGAACTTCTGGAACAACGCCTGTGTTCTTGTGTACCTGTGGGGCTGGAATACCACAATCAGCCGTTTGTCCGGATAGCTTTCCCTGACCGCAGTCAAGGTGGCCTTGATCTCTGTGGGGTGATGGCCGTAGTCATCCATCACCGTAATGCCTTTGGCTTCTCCTTTGATCTCCAGGCGGCGTTTGACGCCTTTGATCTCTTCCAGTGCCTTTTTGATGGTGTCATAGGGGATGTTCAGCTCCAGGCCCACGGCAATACCGGCCATGGCATTGAGAATATTGTGCTGACCGCCGATATTTAACATAATTGGGCCCAGATCCTGTTCTGCCTTGAATACATTGAATACCGATTTCCCATTTTCAAACCGGATGTTTCCGGCTTTAAGTGCTGACTGGGCCGTCATGCCGTAGGTGGTGTACCGCGCTGTGATCCTGGGCAGAATATCCTGGATATGGGGGTTGTCCAGGCAGAGGATGGCAAGACCGTAAAAGGGAACGGAGTTGATGAACTGGACAAACTTATCTTTTATCTCTTCAATATCTTTATAAAAATCAAGATGCTCCAGATCAATGTTGGTCACAGCCGCAATGGCCGGGGCATATTTGAGAAATGAGCCGTCGCTTTCATCTGCCTCGGCCACAATAAATTCCCCAGACCCATGCAGGGCATTGGTGTCCGGCCCCTGGAGCAGGCCGCCGATGATGACTGTGGGATCAAGTCCTGCGGTGTTAAGGATCTGGGATATCATGGCCGTGGTGGAGGTTTTGCCATGGGCCCCTGCCACGGCAATGGCGTATTTGATGCGCATCAGTTCGGCCAGCATTTCAGCCCGGGGGATGATGGGGCAGCCCAGCTCTTTTGCCCGGATCACTTCCGGGTTCTGGGGTGAAATGGCCGATGAGGTGACCACGACATTGATCTCCTGGATATTGTTTTTGGCATGGCCCTTGTAAATCACCGCGCCTTTTTCCTTGAGCCGGTCCGTGATGTGGGACAGCTTGAGATCAGACCCGGAGATGGTGTAGCCAAGATTTAGCAGCAGCTCGGCAATGCCGCTCATACCGATACCGCCAATGCCTACAAAGTGTATGTGATAATCATGCTGGTACATCTTCTTACCTTTTTAAAACATCCACCCCTAAAATATGGCCGGCAATGAGGTCTGCGCCATGGGGCATGCCAAACTGCTTCATGGTGGCTGCCATCCTGGCCCTTTTTTTTGTATCGTGTCGCAGGTCTTCAATGGCTGCCAACAGGGTTTCACCGGTCAAGTCTTTGTCTGGAATCATGATGCAGGCGTCCTGGTCGGCCAGAGATGTTGCGTTTGCTGTCTGGTGGTCGTCTGCCGCATGGGGGTAGGGGACCAGGATAGCCGGTTTCCCCTTGATACACAGCTCCGATATCGTGCCAGCCCCTGCCCGGCTGATGACCAGGTCTGCCCGGTCCTGGATGGCCGGCATATCGTGGAAAAAGGCTGCGGCGTTGTGCCGGATATTTCTGGTATCATAAAATTGCCGGATTTCTGCTTCCGCACGCTTTCCGGTCTGGTGAATGATGAACAGCTGTTTTGTCTCTTTCATCATTGCCACAGCATCCATGAACGCCCCATTGATGGAAACTGCCCCCTGGCTGCCGCCGGTGACAAGAATCAGAAAATCATTTTCAGTAATTTGGTCAAGCACACGTTCATTTGTTCTGACAGGGTCGTGGGCATGTTTTAAAGGGCGGCGTATCGGGTTGCCCACCAGAAAGGTGGTCTCATTTTCCGGCATCCCCTTTGTCTGTTTAAAGCAGATAAACCGGGTCCGGGCAATGTTGGACAGCATGCGGTTGGTCATACCGGGAAAGGCATTTTGCTCATGGATGGCCGTGTCCCTGAAAAGGATGCGCCCGGCCAGAACCAGAGCAAAGGATGAAAACCCCCCCATGCCCAGAATAAAATCCGCCCTGAACCCAATGATGATCACCAGGGCCTGGATCAGGCTGATGCACACCAGACCGGCTGACCAGGCCTTTGCCACAATATTTTTCCCCTTTATGGGCTTGGACAGAATTGATTTATGCGCAAATCCGTACCGGGACAGGATTTGGGTTTCAAAGGGGGCGTTGGTGCCCACAAAAAGAATGCTTGTGGATGGATCCTTTTCCTTCAACGCCTGGGCCACGGCAATACCCGGGAACAGATGGCCCCCTGTTTTTCCGCCGGCAATGATGACATGTTTATGTGTTGACATGGTTTGCCCAGGCTCCTATGTTCATTAAAATACCCATGGCTGCCATATTGATGATCAGGGATGTCCCGCCATAGGAGATAAAGGGCAGGGTCAGCCCCTTGGTGGGCAGCAGCCCTAAGGCCACGCCTGTGTTGATAAAGACCTGAAGGCCGAGATACAGGGTGATGCCCGTGGCTGCGACAGCCCCGAAAAAGGTATCTGCCTGTCTGGCGATGCGGGTGCCGGTGTTCAGGATGATACCGTAAAGCACCAGGATGGCTGTCACGCCGATCAGCCCCAGCTCTTCGCCGATGATGGAGAAAATAAAATCCGTATGGGGTTCGGGCAGAAAGTGCATTTTCTGCATGGAAAGCCCAACACCTTTGCCGAACAGACCGCCCGATCCAAAGGCCTTCAGGGAATTGGTGAGCTGGAACCCAATGCCTAACGGATCTTCCCAGGGATTCAGGAATCCAAGGATCCGCTTTAGCCGGTAATCGACCTTAAAAACCAGGAAATATACCACAGGGATGACCACCGGCAGCGGACTGAGCAAATGCAGTAGAGGTACGCCTGCCGTGAACATCATTCCCCAGCAGATCATGCCCATGACCACGATGGTGCCGAAATCAGGCTGGCACAGGATAAGCCCGGCCATGAGACTGAACACCATGACATGGGGCACCATACCAATGGAAAACTCCCGCAGTTTTCCTAGTTCCTGTTTTTTGGACAAAGAGTAGGCCATGAAAAGGATCAAGGCGAGCTTGGCAAATTCTGCGGGCTGGAATGAGAACAGTCCAAAATCAATCCACCGCCGGGCATTGTTGGCTTTGATGCCCAGCGACGGGATCAGGACGGCAATCAGAAGACCGATGGCAGCAGCCAGAATGATATAGGCCATACTTTTGTATAATTTGTAAGGAAATGACGCCGTGACAAACATGATACCAAGGCTGACAACCAGGAATATGGACTGGCGCTTCAGATAATAAAACAAGGTGTTATGTTCATTCATGGCGATGGCGCAGGAGGCCGAATACACCATGACCAGGCCGATGCCGGTGAGAATGAGCACCGGAAACAGAATGGTTTTTTCCCTGAAAAAGGGATGGAGGCGATTGGGGATGTATTTCCGGGTTCCCTGGGTATCAGCCATGGCAGACCTCCTGACCCGGGACCATTGCATGGACAATACGGGCAAAATCCTCTCCCCGTTCCTGATAGTTGGCATAAAGATCAAAGCTTGCACAGGCCGGGGATAAAAGCACCACATCGCCTTTGTCTGCCACAGACACGGCCTGGTGAACGGCACAGGTCATGTCCGGGCAGGCGTAGGTGGGACAGATACCTTCAAAGGCTGCCATGATATGACCGGCGGCTTCCCCCATACCGATCACCGCTTTGGCCCGGGCGTTTACTTCGGGCACCAGGGGAGCAAAATCAAGGCCCTTTTCCCTTCCCCCGAGAATCAGAATCACATGGGATTCAAAGGATTCCAGGGCGCGAAGCACGGCATCCACGTTGGTGGCCTTGGAGTCGTTGTAAAAACGGATGCCGTCAACCTCCCGGACAAAGGCGATGCGATGATCCGGCAGGATAAAATTCTTTAAGGCCTGCCTGATCCCTTTCATGGTGCCCCCGCAGCTTAGCGCCCCAAGGGCCGCAGCCGCAGCATTTTCCCTGTTGTGGATACCGGGAAGCCCTGCGAATGTGTCTACAGCAAGGGTGTCACTGATGTCGCCGGTGTGGATATCGATTCCCCGGTTGTGGATTCTTGCCCCCTGGATTACACGATCTGTGGATGAAAAGGTAAAGATCCGGGCACCAATGGTTTTAGTCCGGGTTGACACATTCGTGATACGGTCGTTAATCACGGCAGTATCCAGGGCGGTCATATGTTTAAAAACAGACCATTTGGCATCGGTATAGGCGTCAAAGTCCGGATACCGGTCCAGATGATCCTGGGCAATATTGAGAAGCAGTGCTGTATGGGGCCTGAAATTTTGGGCAAGGTCAAGCTGGAAGGAGGAAATTTCGGCCACCACAACATCTTTGGGATGCCCCTGCATGAGATATTCCACCAGCGGGGTGCCGATGTTACCGCCCACAAAGCAGGAAACCCCAGAGGCGTCCAGCATGGCTGCTGTCAGTTCCGTGGTGGTGGTTTTCCCGTTGGTGCCAGTGATTGCGATCACAGGTGTGGTGTTGTATCGGGCAAAAATATCCAGTTCCCCTTTTATGGGCACCCCCCTGGCCTGAGCTGACTTGATAAAGGGCATGGTTAAGGGAATTCCGGGGCTGGGGATGATCAGGGACGCCTTGTCAAACATCTTTTGGTCATGCCTGCCGATCATTACCGGGATACCTGATTTTTGTAAGGCTGCCGCTTCATTGGTCTTTGTCCCGTCAATGTCCGTGGCTGCCACACAATGCCCCCGGGAATGTAAAAACCGGGCCATGGAGAGCCCGCAGGCCCCTAACCCCACAATCAATTCATATGGTTTGGAAAAATTGATCATTTTATCTTATTTTCAAACTGCTTAGTGCCAGGGCAGCCAGGGTGATGGAGATAATCCAGAACCGGACAATCACCTTGGATTCATGCCAGCCTTTTAATTCAAAATGGTGGTGCAACGGTGCCATTCTGAAGATTCTTTTGCCTTGGGTGATCTTGAAATAAGAGACCTGGAGAATCACGGAAACCGCTTCCATGACAAAAAGTCCGCCCACCAGCAGCAGCATGATCTCCTGTTTGGTGATCACGGCAATGGCCCCGAGAATGGCCCCAAGGGGGATAGAGCCGGTATCGCCCATGAACAGTTGGGCCGGATGGGCATTGAACCATAAAAAACCCATGCCTGCGCCTGCCAGGATGCCGCAGAAAACGGATACTTCACCGGCGGCAGGAATGTGCCGGACGTGCAGATATTGGGCAAACTCGGAATGGCCGGCCACATAGGCAAACAGCATATAGGTCGCCGATGCCACAATAAAAGGGCCGATGGCCAGTCCGTCCAGGCCGTCGGTGAGATTGACGGCATTGGATGTGCCCACAATCACCAGACAGGCAAAGGGGATATACAACATGCCTAAATCAATGGACACCTTTTTGAAAAACGGTACCGTGAGTAAGGCATTGAAGTCCGGGCTGTTGTAAATCAGGGAACCGATGAGCAATCCTGAAAGGAGCTGGAGAAGGAGTTTTGCCCTTGCCGTGAATCCCATATTTTTTTTCTTCAACAGTGACAGGTAGTCGTCAAAAAAGCCGATGGCGCCAAATAGCAGGGTGGTGAGCAGCAGTATCCCCACATAGTGGTTGGTGAAGTTTCCCCATAAAAAGGTAGACACGAAAATGGAGAACAAAATCATGATCCCCCCCATGGTGGGGGTGCCCTGTTTTTTTAAATGGGATTGGGGCCCATCGGTCTGGATGATCTGGCCGAAATGCATGACCTGCAGCCGCCGGATCACGAAGGTGCCGAGAACAAAACAGATGATAAAGGCGGTCAGTCCCCCGTATATGGTCCGGAAGGTAATATACCTGAAAATATTGAAAATGGTATGGTAGTCGTGCAACGGATATAAGAACTGGTAAAACATCGGATCAGTCCGCCTTTTCAAGTACCGCAATCAGGGTCTCCATGGCCATTGACCTGGAGCCTTTGATCAGTACCCAGTTTTCGTGTGTAATGGATGCCTTAAGGGCCTGGGCCAAGGTGTGTTTGCCGCCCATGAAGATCTGTGCATCCGGGTATCCTTTTTCAATCGCGCCTTGCCGGATCTGGGCGACCTGGGTGCCGAACAGCAGGAGCCTTGCCGGTGAAAGCGCCGCCACCCGATGCCCCACCTGCCGATGGTGCCATTGGGTTTGATCTCCTAACTCCAGCATGTCACCGAGCACGGCAATCCCCCGGTTGCTCCCGGCCAGCCGGTTCAGGACTTTCAGGGCCTGGTCCATGGAGGCGGGGTTGGCGTTGTAGGTGTCGTCAATGAGGTGAATGCCATTGTCAAAGTGCCTGACATCCATTCTGCCGCTGACCGGGATAAATGCCTCCAGCCCCTGGGCAATATCTGATTCATCAATGTTTGCAGCCTTGGCCAGGGCCGCGGCAGCGGCAGCATTAGCGGCCATGAAATCAGCCGGGGAGGGCACCTTGTATGGACGCGTATGCCCATTCATGGCAAGGGAAAAGGAGATACCATGGCCGGTGAAGCGGATGTCTGATAAACGTACTTCGCTGTGGGAGCGGGTGCCGAAACGGATGAGACCGGCTGTGGCTGCGTGTTCTTTTGCCCCCTGAACAAGGATCTCAACTCTGGGGTCGTCGGCAAAAATGATGGCTGTGCCTTTGGGGTTCAGCCCGGTAAAAATTTCAGCTTTGGCCCGGGCCACATTCTTCAGTGACCCCACACCTTGCAGATGCGACCCATGGGTGTTGGTGACCAGGGCGATGTCAGGCCGGGCAATGGCCGAAAGCCTGGCGATTTCTCCGGGGTTGCTCATGCCCATCTCCACCAGGGCCCATTCATGGATCTCTGCCAGCCTGAGCAGAGTCAGGGGCAGGCCGATTTCATTGTTGAGGTTGCCCTGGGTGGTCAGGGTGTCATGGTGCAGGCAAAAAATGTCTTGGGCCATTTTCCGGGTGGATGTTTTTCCGTTGGAACCGGTGATCGCCGCAATTTTGGTGTTTGAGCGCATCCTGTGGTAGTGCGCCAGCTGTCCCAGAGCCGTCAGGGTGTCCGGTACTTCAAAAAAACAGGCCCCGGCTTTACCCATCAATTGTTTTTTTTCCACGTCCAGGGTGTCCAGGTAGTCCTGTCTGACAACAAAAGCTGAGACCCCCTTTGCAGCCAGATCCGGAATAAAGTTGTGGCCGTCAAAACGTTCTCCCGCCAGCGCCAGAAAGACCATATCAGGGGTGATGGTCCTTGAATCGGTGTTGACGCCTCTGAAAATCGGTGTTGGGGCACTGGCAGCTGTTTTTTGTCCCAAAACGGTGACAGGATCACGGCCAAGGGCATTGGAAAGATCCCGGAGATCCCATGGCCTGGGCGTCAATGCCTTGATGCAGGCCTGGGTTAAGTGTTCCTTGTCATCAAAATGAATGGTGCCTGCATTGGTGATCTGGTAGGTTTCATGGCCCTTGCCTGCCGCCACGATAATGTCCCGGGGTTTTGATAGTTGAACGGCTAAGGCCAGGGCGTTGGCCCGGTCGGTGATCCGGATATATCCTTTTTCACCGGCCGTTGATCCATCAGGATCAATGGGTTTAAACCCCTGGGCACGGATGCCGTCTATAATTTCGTCAATGATGGCGTCCGGGTTTTCGGTTCGCGGATTATCCGAGGTGACAATGGCGATGTCCGCATATCTGCAGGCAATGGCGCCCATGGGGCCGCGTTTGGTGCGGTCCCGGTCTCCGCCGCACCCAAACACCGTGATCAGTCGTTCAGGGGCCCGGTCGGCAAGGGTTTTCAGGATGGATTCAAGGGCATCCGGGGTGTGGGCATAATCCACAAAGATATGCCGGTTCAATTCCGTGGAAAGTTTTTCAAGCCGGCCCGGTACCCGTTCAAGGCTGGCAATGCCCTGGACAATGGATTCGGGGCAGATACCGGTGGCCAATGCCGCACCTGCCGCACATAGGATGTTTTCCAGGTTGAAGCGGCCGGTGAGTACGCTGTGCATGGGGGCGTGTACACCACTGAAGTCAAGGGTGGCTTTCAGGCCGTGGATGTCGTCTGTGATCTCAATGGCCCGGATATCGGCTTCACGCTCTGCACTGACCCGCATTACCGGCAGCTCAAGACTGTCTGCTAACCGGGTGCCGTACGCATTATCAATGTTGATGACGGCCTTGCCCCGGGTTCCGTCCCCAAAGGGGCCTAAAAATTTTGTGAACAGGATTTTCTTGCAGGCAAAATAATCTTCTAAGCCATCATGGTAATCCAGGTGGTCCTGGGTGAGGTTGGTGAATACGGCGGCATTGAAATCGCATCCGTTTACCCGGTGCTGATCCAGGCTGTGGGAGGAGACCTCCATGATGACATGGGTGACACCGGCAAGCTTCATCTCATACATGGTTTTCTGCAGGCACACCGCATCCGGGGTGGTGACAGGGTTGTCAATGGTGGCGCCCGGATATCTGATATTGATGGTGCCGATCACGCCGCAGGTGATCCCGCAGGTCTGGTAAATCTGTTCCAACAGCCAGGTAATGCTGGTTTTACCATTGGTTCCGGTGATCCCCACAAGCACCAGATCCTTTGAGGGGTGACCAAAAAAGTTTGCAGCGGCAATGGCGGTATCTTTGCGGGTGTTCTTTGAAAGAACAATATGCCGGGCCTGTTCCCGGGGCAGCCCTGGGGGGATTTTCTGGGCCAGAACCGCTGCTGCGCCTTTGTCAAAGGCCTGGGCAATATAATCATGGCCATCTGCGGTGCAGCCGTCCACGGCAATGAATAACGCGCCTTGCACCACCTGCCTGGAGTCGCAGGTGATATCCGAGATGGCGGTATTGCCGATGCCTGCCTGTTCCTGATCCGGCGTGAGCTCAATCTGTGTGGTGTTCAGGATGTCAGTCAACTGCATGGGACACCTTCCGGGGTAATGCTGCTAGGATGTCTGTCTGAGGCGTAATATTCAGATAATTAAAGGACCGGGCCATGATATCCTTGAATGCCGGCGCTGCCACAATGCCGCCGTAATGATTCTTTTTGGGTTCGTCCACCACCACCAGAATGGCCAGGACAGGGTTGTCAAAGGGGGCAAAGCCTGCAAATGCAGCAGTGAACCGGGAATGGGAGTATCCTTTTTTATCTCTGGCCACTTTCTGAGCTGTACTGGTTTTGCCGCATATCCGGTAGCCGGGGATGGCGGCCTGGGTTCCTGTTCCTTCCTTCTGGTGAACCACTCTGACCATCATTTTTTTAACAATCCCTGCGGTGTTGGCACTGATCACCTGGCGAACCACCCGGGGTTTATTTTCCCGGATCATCTCACCTGAATTGGAAAGAATCTTTTTAACCAGCAGCGGCTTCATCAGTTTACCGCCGTTGGCTATGGCTGATACGGCGCTGATAAGCTGGAGCGCAGTCACTGACATGCCCTGGCCAAAGGAGATGGAGACAGCATCAATGTCTGTCCAGCAGTTTAGAGGCCGAATAAGGCCAGAGCGCTCTGCCGGGCAGTTGATCCCGGTTTTTGTGCCGAATCCAAAGGCCTTCAGATAATAGTGCATGGCCTTGGGGCCTATATTCTGGGCGATTTTTGCAGCACCGATGTTGGAGGAAACTTTCAGAATCTGTCCCGGGGTCAGATAATCATAAGGATGGGTGTCATGGATGACCGTTCTGCCCACCTGATAATCGCCGTTTTCACAATTGATAATGGCTGTGGCGGACATGCCTCCTTCAATGGCCGCGGCCACAGTGACCACCTTTATAATGGAACCGGGCTCAAATACGTCAAGGACGGCCCTGTTTCTGTACCGGTTCCGGCTGAAATCACCATAGTTGTTAGGATTGAATTCCGGGTAATGGGCCACGGCAAGCAGTTCACCAGTGTTGGGCTGCATGACAAGAGCTGTGCCTGATTTGCCCCGGTATTTTGTTACGGCCTTCTCAAGGGCCTGTTCGCTGAAAAACTGAATTTTTTTATCCAGGGTTAAAACAAGGGTGTCTCCCTGAAGGCTGTCACGCTTGTTTTTTCCCGTATCAAGGATTGTACCCTGGCCGTCCCTGTATTCTTCCGTCTTCAGGGTCCGGCCTTTCAGAAAGTCATTATAAAACAGTTCCAGCCCCTCAAGGCCGTGGTCATCTGAGCCTGTGAATCCGATGACCTGGGCTGCCAGGCCCCGGTTGGGGTAGAAACGTTTGGAGTTATCTGGTGTATAGATACCGGCAAGGTTCAGCTTTTTTACTTTGTCTGCCCTGGCAGGCGACACTCTGCTTGCCAGAAGCGCAAACCGGCGTTTTTGGGACAGCTTTTTTTCCATGTCAGTCCGGCTGCCGCCAAGAATGTTTACCAGTTGATCTGCTGTCTGCCGGGCATTTTTGACCTGGGTGGGGTCTGCGGTAATGTTGGGTGCCGCAATGCTGGCCCCTAGCTTGTTTAAGTGACGGTCAAGGATCAGCCCCCGGTCTCCCTGGATGGTGATCCGCCTGATATAGGTCTTTTCAGCTTTTTTCCGAAGTGTATCCCCCTGCAGAATCTGGATGTCAAATGAGCGGATGACAATGCTCACCAGGCACAGCAGCAGAAAGAAACGGATGAAAAGAATCCGTAAACCTATATTTTCACTGGGGGTTGCCGCCATTTACGTCCTTTCCTTGGGCAGGTAAATGGTTTGATTAAAGATGTCCGATGCCAGCCCCAACCGGGTGCGGGCGATGCGGGTGATCCGTGCTTCGGATTTCAGGCGCTCGATTTCCACGCCCAGGGCCTGGCGGTAAGCTGCCAGTTTCCGGAGCCGGCGTTCAGTGTCTGTAATCCTGATAATGGCCTGGCTGGATTCGCTTCTGATCCAGGAGTTGCAAATGAGCTCAGCTGCCAGCACAAGGATGAGAAAAAACCACAGCAGCCCTTTTCGGCTCTGGGTGGCGTCTGTCTGTTTTTGTGGTGTTTTCACGGCTGGACTCCCTTGTTTTATACTCTCTGGGCTACCCGTAACTTGGCGCTTCTTGCCATGGGGTTTGCTTCAAGTTCGTCAACCTCTGCAGTCACAGGTTTTCTGGTAATGGATTTCATCTGTTTTACAAATCCGCATATACACTTAGGGAACTGTCTTGGGCATGTGCACCCGTTCTCAAAGGCGCGCAGCCGCTGCTTGACAATACGGTCTTCCAGGGAGTGAAAGGAGATGATGCTGATACGCCCGTCCTTGAGCAGCATGGAGGGAACCGCCTGCATAAATGCCTCCAAACGTTCAAGCTCCCGGTTGACCACAATGCGCAGAGCCTGGAACACCCGGGTGGCCGGATGGATTTTCTGCTTTGCCCTGGCATGGGCAGGCACGGCGTTTTCAATAACCCTGGCCAGTTCAAGGCTGGTGGCAATGGGGGCGCAGATTCTTTTTTCAGTGATGGCCCTTGCTATCCGCCTTGAAAAGCGTTCTTCCCCGTATGTAAAAAAAATATCAACCAATTGTTTTTCCGAATAGGTATTCACCACCTGGTGTGCGGTTAACGAATTGCGCATATCCATCCGCATATCCAGGGGTTCCTCTTTGTTAAAGCTGAATCCCCGTTTGCTTTGGGTCAGCTGGTTGAGTGAAAAGCCTAGATCTATAAGGATGCTGTTAACTGCGTGAATGCCCGCATCTTTGAGAATACCGGGCAGATCACTGAAGTTGTTATGGTACAGCCGGACATTGTCCTCAAAAGGCTGCAATACCCTTCGGGCGTTGGCAATGGCATCCATGTCCTGGTCAATACCGATGAGCAGCCCGCCGGAACCTATAGCCCTGAGCGTTGCCAACGCGTGCCCGCATCCACCAAGGGTGCAGTCCACGCATATATCTGCGGGTTTAAGATTCTGGTATGCAAGCACCTGATTGGGCATGACAGAGGTATGTTGAAATGCCATGTTATTATAAGCCTATGGAAGCAATTTCTTCTTTGACGTCCTCCCGTTCAAGCTCCTGTTCCATAATCTTTTGTTCCAGCTCCCATTTCTCTTTTGCCCAGATTTCAAACCGGTCCAAAACACCCACAAGAACGACCTCTTTGTCTATCCCTGCATAGATTCTCAGATTTTGGGGAATTAAGACCCTGTCCTGCTTGTCACATGTCAGGGGACAGGCATTACCCAGAAAAAAACGTTTGAACCGCTGCATGCCTGCGGTTTTAACTGTTTTCAAGCTGTCCTCAACCGCCTTCCATCCGCTGAAAGTAAAGGCAAAGATGCATCCGTCTTTGCTTGAGACCACGATCCCGTAATCATCCTCGTCCTTGAGCACTTTCCTGAATCGTGCCGGGATAATCAGCCTTCCTTTGTCATCTATTGTATGGCAAGAACTGGATCGAAACATTTGAATCGTCTTTTTCTAAATACTACATCCACTTTACACCCACTATGCTACCATTTTCACGAAAAATAAAAGAGAAGTCAAGTTAAAAAATGATTAATTTAAAAGAAAGTTAGGTGACTATGATGGGGCAAATGCATTTGATTAAAAATTGCATTGGAGAAAAAATTTAAAATTTGCCCTGAAAATATGGAATGGTTTGGGAATTTTTTTGTATTTTAAATTTAAAATCAAATGGTTATATATCGTGCTAAATGTGGGGAAAAGTTATGTGGAGGATTGTGAATGGAAGTGGTGGTGCGATGTGGTGGTACGATTTTTATGAGATTGCAGCCGATTCATCAATTATCAAACAGGCTCTAAAGGGCGCTTGCCACGGTTTGGTGGATCTGAGCAATTTTTTTATCCAGTTCTGCCTTGCTGCAGTTTGTAATATGCACTGGGGGATGGATGATAAGATCCACCGTACCCGGCATGAGATCAAGGGTATTAGAGGGAAGAATCTGTTCTGAATTTTTAATCGTTATCGGCAAAACAGGCCGTCCTGAATTCATGGCAAAGACAAAGGCCCCTTTTTTAAACGGCAGAAGGTCGCCCTTGGATCTTGTCCCTTCTGCAAAAAAAAGTACGCTGGCCCTGCTTGACAATTTGCTTTTTGCCGCTTTTATGGATTTCACGGCAGCCTGCGCACTGGATCTGTTTACATAAATATAGCCAAGAAAAGAGCAGGCTGTGCCGAACACCGGGATTTTTTTAAGCTCAATTTTCATCACCCATTTGATGGTAAGGCCTGTAAACCCCTGGATTACAGGGATATCCACCATGCTTTTATGGTTGGCCACCACCACGTAAGGGGATAATGGATCGTAATTTTGCCTGCCCTGGATTCTGACCCGTATGAGCGTAATTGCGCAAACTATTCTGGCCCATATCTGCGCCAGTAGATCCGCCTTGTCCGAACCAAAAACAGCCACTGCAACAATGCATCCCAGTCCCATGACCAGGGTATTTAAAATGATGGCCGGAATGACAATAATCCATTTATAGGGCTGATAAGCTCTTTGAACAAAGCGTTTATTCATTATCGGCTGATTCAGAGCCCTCCTGCTGTTCAATCCCTAAAAGTTTATCCGTGTACGCGCCGATATCTTGGGCTTTATAGCTGCTCAGGGTGAACGCATAGGGTGTAGATGAACAAGACCCTTCCACGTCCTGACGGTCATTTTTATCAAACAAATTTAAAATAAACGTTTTATCGTTTTCAAGTAAAATTTTACATGAAGGTTGTGTGTCCTTTAAACGGGCAGCGTTAGCATCATCCAAAAAGGCCTGGCATTTAAGGTCGGATAAAGACGACAAAAGATCAGATATGGTTTTTTGATCTGCCACATCTCCCGTTTGATTTGTCCAGACCATTTCCCGGGGGGCCGTCTTTTCCGAGGGTAACTCTTTTTGGGGTGCCCCTTGTTCCTGATCCGGTTTTTGAGGTACCGGGGCTTTTACCAAAGTTACAGTTTTTCCCTGCTTGTCCAGTGTGATCTTTTTCATGCTGTCCGGGTCAAATCCAAGCACTTTTTTATCCCTGAAATCATCCGCTGATCTGTCGAACTGATGTTTGAAATTGCCGTTGGCCTGATACACGGTTTGATCCTTGTCGTCCAGATAGATAAATGTATGGTTGTAGCTGGCCGCCGGTTTGCCGACGGCAAGGCTGAGTACCACCTCTTTTCCGGCCAGGGCCTTGACCTTTACAGCTTGGGTATCATCCAGTTCATATCTGAAAAGATCCTTTGCCTCGGATGCAAGGGCGGACAGCGTCATCTTCTTTAATGTGCCAAGCAGCAACTCTATTTCATCGGGGTTTGCCGGAAATTTTTTGTCGGTAACAGTCCAGTCCTTTTGGTCTTTATTCAGAACCACCAGGCGGTCTGCCTTTGAGATTTCCACCCGGTCAATGCGGGTGGTATCCACCTGGGGAATTGTGGGCAGTTCATAATGGACTTGGTCGTTTTTCTTGAGCGCCAGGTAAACGCTCAAACCGATGATCAGGATGATTAAAATAATATATTCTTTTTTCATGATTCTTCCTTAACTGATTAAATCAACCAAACACAGATGCAATTTTTTTCTTTTTCATGCCTCTGAAAAACCAGACGCCCAGCCCGAACAGGAAAACCAGTACAGAAAGTCCAATGGTATTGAATCCTTTGAATATACTTCTTGTCAAAGGATTGGTGTCGGAAATGGGGTTCAAGGTCTGTTGCTTGCTTCTTAACAATGCTGTGCCGTCATCACCGTTGAGGTGATCTATGGTGTTGAGCAGGAAGGTTGCATTGGTGGTGCGGCCCTGTTCGTCCAGCATGTTGTCGTGGAGCATCTGGGCGCATCCGAGTACAAAAATCTTTGCCGGTGCGGATCTCTCAATGATGCGGTTGCCGGTTTTCAGTCCTTCAATGTTTTTGGCCGGTGCCTCGGTGGATTGCGGGCCTTCCACAGTGTCTTCGTCTTTGGTGTCGGTCTCTCCGGTTTCCTTTTCGGGGATGGGTTTGCCTTTAAAATAAGAGGTGAACTCTCCATGCAGAAGATATGCCAGATCATAGGTGGACATATCGTTATCTGTGGGGGGTGGGCTTATAAACATGGGATTCAGGTTGATGTTGCCTTCCATGAGCCATGCCTGGTCAGATGAGGACAAGAGACGCACGGCGCTGACCTTTGATTCGTCCTGCCCCCCTTTGACATGCTTGACCGGGGAGATCTGCATGGCAATAAGCCCTTTGATATTTTTCATGAACACAGGGTCGTTGTTGATAGCGTCTTCTTTGATCACCGGCGCAAAGTAGATGGTCTGCTCTCCGCCGCCCCGGGACTGGGGCAATGGCTGTTTATACGCATTTTTGTCCAGCACATACGCTTTCTGGATTTCGATGCCATAGTGGGTTAAAAGTTTTTCAAGACCGGTGTCGATGGGCGCAAATGAGGGCATGCCCATCATGCCACCCTGGCCCTGTTTCTGCTCAAATGCATCGGCGAAAACAGCAATGTTGGTGCCCTTCATCAGGGCCTGGTCAATCTGGAACAGTTCATAGTCGGAAAAGTGTGTGGTGGGTTTGGCAATCACCAGGCAGTTGAGTCCTTCGGGAATGTCTTGATCTTTAAGGGGGATCTGTTTGATATTATACCTTGATCCCACAAGCTGCTCAAACGCAGTAAGGCCGTTGCCGGGCAAGCCCTGCATCATGGCCATGCGGTCTGCGCCAAGGGGCGGGCAGCCATGATCGGACAGATACCCGATATCCTTGTTGATCCCGATGAGCTTTTCCATGACCGGTGTAATCAGTTCAGTCAGTCCCTGGGGATCGGTCATCTGATAGGTAGTGCCGATGATGGGAAGCTCCACGGCCGTGATCAGAGGCAACGCCCGGGTGGTGTTTCTATATTCCAGCACAAGTCCGGCTGTGCCGGCACCTGCCTTGATATCTCTTTCAGGCACGTCCGGCCATTGCATGGTCATAAGACCATATTTTTCTGTGATTTTTTTAAGTGCCTCCGGATCTGAAATGTCCTTTCGTTCAAATTGGAAAATACCCAGGTTTTTGGTGTTCAGTTTTTCCACAGCGTTTTCCACATCATCACCCAGATGGGGCAGGGCGTCCAACCCGATTAACGGGGCTATGGCATTAAGCCCTGAAGAGATATACATGGTGATTTTGATTTTATCCGTCTGGCGCAACAGTGCAGATACCTTATTATTCAGTTTGTGGATGGCACTGGTCAGCTGATATTCAAGGCCGTCCGTGGCAGTGATGGCCGGGATTTTTTCGATGAGATCTCCATGGAGGATAACCAGACCCATGTACGCGTTTTTAAATTTGAGCTCATCGTTTTCCATCACCCTGATCTGAACCGGTGATATCCCATAATCCCTTGCCATTTCACGGTTCTGGTCTGCCTTGTCCCCCATATCGGTTTCCTGGGATACATTATAAAAAGTGAAGTTGAAGTACCGGCCGGCCTGGGCTGCGTATTCTGTGAGCAGATCCCTTAAGTACCGCTCCGTATTGTTGTAGGGGGCGGGCAGGTTTTTTGAGAAAAACACCTTAATGTTCAACGGTTCAGATAGGGTGGACACGGCTTGTTTACTGGCTTCGGACAGGGAGTAGATCCGGTTGGCTGTCAGATCAAATCTGAAAAACAGGCTTAACCCCGCCACATTCAGCAGAACGATAACCACCGCATACAAGATAAATTTCAAATAGTATTCTTTAAGGAAAGGCTTACCCATGGTGACTCCTTAATTTTTTTCTTTCATGGCAATGTCGGTTGAGAAAATGAAAATAAAGATTACGGATGCAAAATAAATCAGATCCCTTGAATCAATAATGCCCTTTGAGATATTTGTGAAATGGGCATTGGCGCCCAGGTATTCCACAACCGGCACAAGACCTTCGGGAACAAAGAACAGCATCCGGTCGATAATGGTCAGGGTAAAACAGATGGCGCATCCGATAATGAATGCGATGATCTGGTTGCGGGTCAATGCCGAGGCAAACAAGCCGATGCTGCAGTATGCGCCGCCCAGAAGCACCGCCCCGATATAGCCGCCTGCCACAGGCCCGGGATCGACATTCCCGATAAAGGATATGAACAGCGGGTAGGAGAGGGTGGGCAGCAGCATGGCTGTCGCAAAAGCACTTGCCGCAAAAAATTTACCCAGGGCAATATGGGTAAAGGAGACCGGCATGGTCAAAAGGCTCTCATAGGAACCCACATTTTTCTCCTCGGCAAACATTCGCATGGTCACGGCCGGGATAAAAAAGGAGAAGGTCATGGGCAGAAGGGTAAAAAAATCCCTTAGGTCGGCCCGCCCGTAAATGAAAAAGGTGGAGAAGAAAAACCATCCTGTCACAATGAGAAAAAGAGAAATGACAATATATGCAATGGGTGAAATAAAATAGTCTTTAAATTCCTTTAAGGCGATGGTTTTGATCGGTGTCGTCATTTAAGCCCCCTCCCGTGTCAGTTCGTGGAAAATTTCTTCAAGGGCTAAAGACTGTCTTGCAAGCTCTGTGATAATCCAGTCTGTTTTTTTGATGGACAGGTAAATATCCCGGCGGATGTCTTTATCTTCCTTGCAGCACAGTTCAAAGCTTATGCCTTCACTGGCAGGGGTATCTGTGACCGTGATGTCAAGATTTGCATCAAACGCTTTTAGATGGTCAAGGGCTTGTGTGATTTCAGCATTCTGCAGCGTCAGCCGGACCACGCTGTGGTGCCGGGCATTTTGTTTTAAATGTTGGGTGCTGTCGTCCGCCACTTTTTTCCCCTTGTGGATGATGGCAATCCGGTCACAGGTGGCTTCGGCTTCGGAAAGGATATGGGTGGAAAAAATAATGGTCTTTTCCCTGCCAATGCTTTTGATGATATCACGGATCTCTGCGATCTGATTGGGGTCAAGGCCCGAGGTGGGTTCGTCAAGGATCAGGATCTCCGGGTCGGACATCATGGCATGGGCCAACCCCACCCGCTGGCGAAGGCCCTTGGACAGATTGCCGATGGGCTTGGCCATGATACCGGACAGCCCGCACAGCCTGCTTAATTCCTTGAACCGCTGGAGCCGGCGTTCAGGGTCATTCATCCCTTTAAGCCGTGCCACATAATCCAGATAATCATAGACCAGCATATTGTGGTACAACGGTGCGGATTCGGGCAGATATCCGATCATGGATTTTATTTTCATGGTGTCTTCCGGCATGTTGAGGTCATTGATCCTGATGGTGCCGGATGTGGGCGTATAAAACCCTGTGAGCATCCTTAATGTGGTTGTTTTGCCTGCCCCGTTGGGGCCCAGAAGACCAAGTATACGGCCGGGTTCAATGGTAAGGCTGATGTCGTCAACCGCACAGAAGTCACCGTAATACTTGGTCAGATTTTGAACATCAATCAATGTTTTCTCCTAAAAATCTTGAAGTACTTTGCTTTTTTCAAGGAACGCATTCACGTCCTCTGCAGTTCGTTTCATATGGTCTATCAAATTTTCAAGATGCCGGCAAAAAGGATCGTCCTCACCTAAGGTCACGGCCGACTCCCGGTAAAGTGAAAAAAGGTCGTTGAAGTGGCGTTCCAGTTTTCCGGTCAGTTTTTTTCGTTCTTCGTGCCTGATTTTTTCAGACTGAATAACGGATTCCAGTTTTTTGATGGAATACTCAACAAGGGCATCCCGGGGCATGCTATAGGTTTCGGAGATGGCCGTCAATGCCTCAATGGTTCTGCGGCTGAGCACAAAGGTTTTCTGTTTTCTGTCCAGCTGCTTGAACTTACGTATCCGGATGGTCTGGGCCAGTTGATCCAGGGCCACATGGTCTTCAATGATGTGATCAAACAGGGATTTTTGCTTGATGCCCATATGCACGGCCACAAGGCCGATGGCATCAATGGCTTTCTGGGAAAGTTTAAATGTTGCCCTGACCGATTGTTTGCCCCTTAAATCCAACATGGATAGTTCGGTAAAGGGGGCATTGGATTTCGCCATGTATTCTCCTTTTCAGGGTGTCATATTATTAAAGCTATGTGACCCAAAAAAGTAATGAAAGTTTATTATGGGTTTGTATAGTAGCTTAAACCATGAATTGGATCAATGACGAATGCCTGGATGATCAAAATATAATATTTACTGATTCCGTTTTTGTCAGGGCAGGGGAGAGGGGCAAAGAATTCTGCCTGTATTCCGTTCCACACGTATGGCCCGGTCATCATACAGTCGTTCCATGTAATAATCTTTCACGTTGGTGATTTCCAGGTCCGGCAGTCCGTTTTTGTGCATCCAGGCCCGGATTTTCGGAATCTGTGCAGGGTCACAGGCCCGGGCTGTAAAAATTTTAACCCGGATGCCGTTTTTCACCATGCGCCGGACCATATCGACCATGCCCGGTATGGGGGCTCCGATGCGGTCAAGGGTTGAGGTCTTGTTCCAAACCGCCAGGGTTCCGTCCAGATCCACACCGTACCAGGGACCTGGGGGCGGAGCATCTGATTCGGCATCTGTATGGCCAACGGACGCATATTGGTTATATGTGTCTGCTGGCGTAACGCCGAGGGTGGCTTAAAAGACAAGTAGATGGGCGATTTTATTTTGATCATGGGCCTTAAATACAATACCTTACCAAAAATTCAAAACAGCCTCACCCTTCGGGAACACCCTATGGCGTGATCTGCCTCGTTATTGGATAGTTACAGCAGCGCAGTACAGCGCATGTCCGATGTCTTGCATATCCAGGCATAACGTGCTTGCAACGTTTAGGTCTAAATCAAATATCCGGCAGATACTCTTCTTCCAATCCGGCAAGCATCATGTCATACATTCCTGCATCGGTTTGTTTCAGATTAAGCAAAATTTTATGAATATCTCCAAAATAGGGAACCCTTTCACCATGATATTGTACAGGTTCCCCGATTTGCTGGAATATAAATCCATATTTGTTCAAGGCATAGAATAATTTTTTCTCAGTGATCATGTACCAATGGGTCAGCCCCTGTCGCAAACTTTCATGGAACATAACCTGGTAAAGTCCCAGGACAATGATAGGGTTTTTCCTGCCTCTCATCTCTTTGGGGATGGAACCGCTATCGGGAAGTACGCCACCCTCTTTTTTCTTTATATAAGATTCCACGCCATACATGCCATCTTCTTTACGGCGTCTGAGGTCTTTGGTTACCGTCAGTCTGGAAATTTCGCCAATTTTATTTGGCGCTGGTTTTTCCCCGTTCAAATTCAATTTTGTAGCATGTTCAATGGGAAAGCCCTTGTTTGAATGGAGCACCAGCCGTATCGTGCCGACCACGGAATCCGTTTCGTTCAGACATGCAAAGTGGATGGATTCTTTTTCATACTCATCTGTTTCCAGTCCATCCGGATGGTCAGCCTTATCTTCAAACCCGAATTCATCCACATAGACTTCATACCTCATCCGGAAGGTATCGTTTAAAACATCACCATCTATAACCTGGCCCCATGGGCCGACCTGGTCTTTCACCGAGGTTTGCCCACAACAAATCATGAAAGAAACTAATCGGTTAACTTAGTTCTTTCATATAAAGAAATTGGGAAAATTAGCATTCTGTAACAGTCTGTCGATCCCCTAATCAGCAACCAGGCTCCAACATGGGCAAAGGGATCTCTCCCTGGGAAATATCAGAATCAACACAATGTACATCCGGTAAATTTTTGAAGCGCTCAGCAAGATTAATGGCTACAGGGAGCAATCCGCTTTGACTGACAAGGTGTTCATTTCCATGTTTTAGAGATTGTTTGGTAATTAGGGGATCGAAGCGAAATCTCATGAAAATGAGGACCAATTTTTACAAATTTTCTGTTAATAGCAGGACTATTAGCATAAAATTTGGAAGAATTGGGGCCATTTTCATGAGATTGCAGCCGATTCACCAATTACCAAACAAGCTCTTATATTAACCTAACCCTGGTCAGCATCGGTTTTCACCTCCGAAAAATCTTATGAAAATGAGAACCAATTTTCACAGATTTTCTGTTAATAGCCGGACTATTGACATAAAATTTGGGGGAATTGGAGCCATTTTCATGGGATTGCAGCCGATTCATCAATTATCAAACAGGCTCTTAGGCCCATGGTTAAAATAAAATCCGGCGCAGCTGTGGCGGATTTAATGCTGACCCTGGGCCTTACCTGAAATGTCTTTATCAAGGCGGTGGCTCTTTTGGGTACTGCCAAGCCAAAGATGCGTGTCGTTAACAGGCAACATTGAGCGATAAAAGAGTTAAGAAGCAGGCTGTTGAGCTTGAAATAGAGTATAAAATTTAACCTCTTGAATTCATTACAAAAATCCCGGGAATTCGTGTAGGATACGATGACAAACTTGCCAACACATTCCGGGCTGTGTTAAAATCTACCCTAAATTAAAATCTAACATCACTATTAAGAGCTTGTTGGGTAATTGATGAATCGGTTGCAATCTCATGAAAATGGCCCCAATTCTCCCAAATTTTATTCGAATAGTCCGGCTATTAAAAGAAAATTTGGTTCTCATTTTCATGAGATTTCGCTTCGATCCGCTAATTACCAAACAAGCTTTTAGGATTCAATTGAGGTTGCCCTGAGTATTCGCATCGGACATTTTTCCAGTATTGACCATCTGATACTAGGGTGTGCTCTGCCCTGTTACATCCAGCGTAAAGGGTCAAGTACGAATACGGATGTTATAACGTTCAGCATGCATTCCTGGGAACAGTTAGACAAGGGGTTATCATCCGGGGATATCAATGCCGCGTTCATGGATATTGCCCAGGCCATATATTTGTTTGACAAAGGGGTGACCATATCCATGCTCATGTTCACCCACAGGGCAGGCAGCAGAATCATTGTATCTGAGCAGATTCAAAAATTAACTGATTTTAAGGGAAAAAGTGTTTTGATCCCCCATCGGTTCAGTATTCAGCATATACTTGTGCACAGGCTGCTGAACGCAGGAAAATTAAAAATCGCCGGTTTGGGAAAATCGGGAAAAAGCGTCTACATTGAATCTGTACCATGTGCGCTGATGCCGGAAATGGTAAATTCGGATCCGGATTGCGATATTGCAGCTTTTATCTGCCCTGCCCCCTTTGGTGACGCTGGGGTTGAAGAAAACGGTTTTAAACATCTGCTCATTTCCCGGGATCTGTGGAAGAATCACCCGGGCAGCGTATTTGTGGTACACCAGAACCTGCTTAAAACCAAAAAAGAGAGCCTGGCGTTGATTGTCGGCTGCCTGGTTGATAGTGCCCGGCAGCTTGACCAGTATATGTCATCCCCGGACACCGCCGAAAAAGACATTAAAAGCATAGCAGCCTCTTTTTTAAACCTTTCCGGCGAACAGGCGCAACGGGCGCTTAAAACATCGGGAATAACCTATTCTCCTGAATTTCTGGTTCCTGATATGGAAATTTTAAACATCGTGCTTGATTATATGCATACAACCATGGCGGCCATGCCGGCCGGAACAGACCTTAGTGGATTTATCCGACCGGAATTTATTCATACAGCCCTATCGGAAAAATAGCACTTGAAAATAGATATTGACAAAATTAATAAATTTTACAACAGACCAGGAAAAAAAGCCCATCATATTCTCAAGGATATCTCCTTTTCAATAAATCCAGGGGATTTTGTGATTATTTTGGGTGAATCGGGTTGTGGGAAGACCACACTGCTGAACTTGCTGGCAGGGCTTGAAACTGCGAGCTCCGGTCAAATCCGGGTGAACGGCACCCCCATTACCGGTATCCACCCATCACGTTCCATGCTGTTCCAGCAGCCGGCGCTGATCCCCTGGCTCAGCGTCAAGGAAAACGTGGCTTATGGCTGTAAAATCAGAAAAGACACCCAGGATCTGGAATACCGGGTCATCCAGTTTTTGGAAATCATGGGGCTGGCAGGTGCGGCTGACGTAAAACCCGGCCAGCTCTCCCTGGGCATGGCCCAGCGGGTCTGCCTGGCCAGGGCTCTGGTGGGACATCCTCAGATATTGCTGTTTGACGAACCCTTCGCCTCTTTGGATACCTTTACCCAGGCCCATATCCAGGAGGAATTGGTAAATTTGTGGATGTCGGAACGCTTTACTGCGGTCTTTGTCACCCATGATATTGATGAAGCCATACGCCTTGGAAATAAAATTGTGGTTCTGGCAGGATCTCCTGCCGGCATCTCCGATATTTTTGATATTGATGCCTCCTATCCCAGAACCCCCCATGACCCTGTGATAAAAGCATTGAGAACCGATATTTTCGATCGGTTTAAAACCGCATATTTAGTCAAACGGAGCCTTACGGATGGGATTTAATCATGCAGCACCGGCATGCCCCGGAAGGATTTCACGTCGAAATTTTTTAAAAACCGCCATACAGACGGCAGGTGCTGCGGCCTGTGCCCCCATGGTATTTCCGCGTCTGGCAGCCGCCCAAAAAAGACCTCTAAAAATAGGGTATCTGCCCATTACAGATGCCACACCTTTGCTTATTGCCTATAGCCTGGGCTATTTCTCCCATGAGGGACTTCATGTAAAGCGTCCCGTCATGGTGCGTTCATGGAATGTACTTTCCGAATCCTTTTTAACGGGCAAATTTGACCTGACACACATGCTTTTCCCCATCCCCGTGTGGATGCGATTCAAGCAGAATATTCCTGTCAAAGTGCTGGCTTGGGCCCATACCAACGGCAGTGCGGTCACAGTCAGAGCCGACTGCGGTATTAACCGGTTTTCGGATCTTTCGGGAAAACAGGTGGCAGTGCCGTCATGGTATTCCATGCACAATCTGATCATGCAGCTAGGTCTTCAGGCCCAGGGACTTGAACCTGTAATCCGTTCGCCGGGCGCAACGCTTGCCCCCCACGAGGTGAACCTGCTCATTCTGTCGCCGCCGGATATGCCCCAGGCACTTTTAGGCAAGAAGATAGATGCATTTTGCGTGGCAGACCCCTTTAACGCCCTGGCCCAGGAAAAATTTTCGGCAAAAATTATGCGATATTCAGGAGATGTTTGGAAAAATCACCCCTGTTGTGTTATCGTCTCCAACGATCATCTGATCCAAAAAAGCCCAATCGTTATTCAAAAGGCGGTGAACGCTATTGTAAAAGCCCAGGCATGGTGTCTGCAAAATCCCAGGGAAACGGCTCACCTGCTCAGCAGAGACGGCGAAGGGTTTCTGCCGGTAGATGAAGCCGTCCTTAACCGGGTTTTTGGCGCCATTCCCGAAAAAGAACTGGTTCACCCCCAGTGGAATGCAGAACGGATCGGTTTCCAGCCGTTTCCTTTTCCATCAGCAACCCGGTTTATTATAGAACAAATGAAAAAAAACAAGGTTGAGGGCAACACGGATTTCTTGACGCGCCTTGACACAAATACAGCGGTTTCACAGCTTGTGGACCCCCGTTTTGTCAGAAAGACTATTGACGACATGGGGGGCATGAAAGGATTTTGCCGTTGTGATATGAAAAATATATTTACCAGGGAAGAAATCGTTGAAATCAATTGAACGCACGCCCCGGGACAGCGCTGTCCAGATTGGATTGTGGTCATTTTTTACCCGGATATGGGCAAGCTGGAGATATGAACTGGCCGGGCTTGGCCTGTTTATCTTTGCCTGGGCTGCTGTGATGCAATTGGTATTTACGCGTCCTGAATTATGCCATTTCAAGGGATTTCTACCCGTTCCTACCCTTGCTGCCCTGACAGACCTCTTTCAGAATGCCAAATTCTGGATGTCGGTTTTTGCAAGTCTGCGCAGAATCGTTGTCGGCATCTCCATATCAGCAGCGATAGGACTTCCTTTAGGCGTACTGATCGGTTTTTTTACACGTCTTCGCAAACTGACGTATTCGCCGATTCAATTCGTGAGAATGATCAGTCCCTTGTCCTGGATGCCCATTGCACTGCTTTTATTCACAAGCTTTGAGTCTGCTGTTCATTTTTTGATTGTAATGGCGACAATTTGTCCTATAATACTGAATACAGCCATTGGTACTATGGACATTAATCCCCAGTGGATAAAAATGGCTTTGAACCAGGGTGCAAATAACGTCCAACTCATTCAGACGATTGTTATTCCATATTCCATCCCCCATATGATAACCAGCATCAGACTGGCGCTGGGGATTGCATGGATCGTTTTGGTTCCGGCAGAGTTTTTAGGGGTATCATCCGGCCTGGGATATCTGATTAACGATGCCAGGGATAATATGAAAGAACTAAGTTAACCGATTAGTTTCTTTCATGATTTGTTGTGGGCAAACCTCGGTGAAAGACCAGGTCGGCCCATGGCCGTTCGTTGGAAAAATAAATTTGATCCTTACGAATACTCCATGGTTGTCTGCGGTCAAATTGATTTTCCGTCTTGAACTTGAAAAAACTATCTATTCCGTAACAGTCTGTCCAGTTAAAAGATATGATTTTTAATTTTTATAGCAGGACATAAGGAGCATTTTATGGCGGTAGATCCGAATATTAAAATTGTTGTGGTGGATGATTCAGGTACCATGCGGATGATGTTCAAACAAATTCTGGAAAAAGCCGGATTTTCAAACCTTGTCATGGCAGTGAACGGTGCAGACGGCATTGAAAAAGTAAAAGCTGAAAAACCTGATCTTGTCATATCTGACTGGAACATGCCCACGCTGGACGGCATTGGGTTTCTCAAAGCATTAAGGAGCTCTGGGGAATTTAAGGACCTGCCTTTCATCATGGCCACGGCCCAGGCTGACATGGGCCAGCAGAAAACCATCATAGAAGCCGGTGGTAATGCCCATTGCCCAAAACCGTTTAATGAGGAAGAAATCACAAGAGCAATTGAAACAGCCTTCTCCGGAGGGATGAAAAAAGAACGGGTAATAAAAAGTAGAAGTATTATTGGCGGCCGGGTTGAACTCAACGTGGCCCATATCCAGATCACGGACCACCTTGCCCTGGGTGCCTTGAAACACCGGATTAACCAAGGGGATGTGGAACCCCAGCACTTTGATCTGTCCAGCAGCCTGATGGGTGGATGGAACCCCATACAGGAAGGTCTTGAAAGTGGGAAAATCGACTGTGCCTTTGTTCTGGCACCCATTGCCATGGATCTGTTTGCCTATGACTCTCCCATTCAGCTGGTCCTGTATGCCCATAAGAACGGGTCCACATTTGTGCGATCCCGGCATTATGATCACAGGTTTGACTCTTTGCAAAGCTTTTACAAATATAAGGTTGTGGATATTCCCCACAAAATGTCGGTTCACCACATGCTTGCACATAAATTTTTAAAAGAATTGGGACTCAAACCCGGGGTGCCAGGAAAAAAGGCCATTAATGTTCGCTTTGAGGTGGTTCCCCCTATCAAAATGCCCGGTATTATGAAAGAAAACGAAGATGTGGGCGGATTCATGGTTGCAGAACCGGTTGCCACCAAAGCCATCAAAGGGGAAATCGGCAATCTGGAATTCTATTCAGCTGCCCGCTGGGAGAATCATCCCTGTTGTATTGTGGCCATGCAAAAGGACTTCATCCAAAAGCACCCTGAAGCGGTTCAGGAATTTGTATCCCTGCTGGTGGATACCGGCGAGTATATTGAAAACGACAAGATCCGGGCGGCAGACATTGCCGTGAAATTTCTGGATCCCGAAGGTAAAATGGGACTGAATCCCCAGGTTCTTCAACATGTATTTTCCCAACCCATGGCCATTCGCTGGGACGGACTCTACCCCGAAGCGACAGATCTTGATAAAATTCAAAGGTACATGCATGATGTTATGGAAATCGGTAAACTTATTGACCTTGAAAATTTTATTGAACCCAGTTTTGCCGACATCGCATTCAATCGATTGTAGACAAAGGAGTTATGTATGAAAATTACAGATCCCCAAGTCATATTGAACGGAGAAAAAGACCTTATTTCATCTGTTCAAAAAGATCTGGACCTTGATGCCGTCAAGGATCTGTTCAAGAAACGTCTGACCGCAAGAGCACTATCTGCCAGAGGCGGCCGGATTGTTGTACATGATAATGAGGTGGCATTCAGGCTTGATTATGAAATCAATCTGAATGGCAGCCTGCTTTTTGACCGGAATGGGAACCTGCTTGAAGAGAGTGAAACTACGGCGCCTCAGCAAAGTCCCCAGGATGAAGATGAAACATGGGCATCAGACCTGGATGACGATTTGTCCAAAGCGGAGAATATAGAAGATTCACGCGTTGGTGAAATGACGGATACTGACTTGGAGAATAGAGACAAGGACACTGACGAGGCTGGCCAGGATATTGATGACGATCTTAGTGATATTCTTCAGGAAAATCGTAGTTTTTGGGAAAAGGAAAAAGAGTAATCGTGGAAAAGACTATGGATCCCCTTCTATGTCTTGAACCATCCATATTTGTGCGTAAATATACGTTAAAAACAGGAGGTTATCATGGAAAAAACCGTATTGTTCGCATTCCGGGGAGACCCTTTATGCTTTGTTCACGTACTGCTCAACGCCCTTGACCTAAAACAGCGGGGCCAGGAAGGACTCATTGTTTTGGAAGGAGAAGCGGTCAAACTTGTGGAGCCCATGTCCAAATCAGGGCATTTTTTAAACCCCCTTTATGAGAAAGCCAAGTCTGCCAACCTTATTTACGGTGCATGCAAAGCTTGTGCAACCAAACTTGATGCCCTTGCTCCCATTGAAAAAGAAGAAATCCCCCTGGTTGGGGATATGGCCAATCATCCTGCCATGGGCGCATTTATCGAAAATGGATACGGAATAATCACATTTTAGAGCCTGTTTGATAATTAGGGGGTCGAAGCGAAATCTTATGAAAATGAGAACCAATTTCCACAAATTTTTTTTGTTAATAGCCGGACTAGTGACATAAAATTTGGGTGAACTGGAGCCATTTTCATGGGATTGCAGCCGATTCATCAATTATCAAACAGGCTTTTAGACCCATGGTCAAACTAAAATCGCCCATCTGCTTGTCTTTGGCAAATTTTTCTGGAACGCCGCAGGTGGGTGAGTTGTCGTTCAAACACTATTTACCGCAGCATTTTTTGTGCTTGCGTCCGCTGCCGCACGGGCAGGGTTCATTCCGGCCCACCTTGGTGGAAACCGCAGGCTTGGGTTTCACCATATCACCGCTGGTAAACAGCCAGGCATCGTCCTGCTTTAAAAACCGGCCAATCTCGTGGTGTTTTTGAACAATGCCGTTTGCCCGAAAAGTGGCTATGAATTCAACCACTCCTTCCTGGTCTCCGGAACAGCCGGCTTGTGTAGAAACAATTTCAAGATCCAGCCATTCGGAATTTTCCGCCCAGGATTTAGTACCGGCATGGTCGTACCCATCCCGGTGATCCGGATGGGTGGTGTTAAAAATAAATTCCGTATCAGCTATGGTATAGGCGCAATAACGGGCCCGCATAAGCTCTTGTGCCGTCCGGGCCGGCTGTATTCCGGTAATGACGGGTTCGCAGCATTCGGCATAGGCAAGGTTGCTTTTGCACGGACATTTTTCCATATTCTGATTGCCTCCATGAAATCAGTTAGTTTGAATTGAATCTTACGGGAAATATCATATGCGCCGCAGTCGGGCAACATTCATAATACATTTCTTAAATCCATACACATGATGACTTCTTCATGCTCATGCATTATTGTTAACGGGATTGATTCTATTGCCGGCCATTTTTTCCAGGGGCAATCCCTATGTGGTTGCCCTGGTCAGGGCCGGTACGGTGGCCGGCCCATGCTGGGACCGGCATCAGAAGCATCCCTTGTTTAATCAAGAAGAATGTCACAAAAACAGCCTGTGGAAAAGCAGTACAAGGAGCGCATATATGAGAAATACAACTGGGTTATCAACCCTTAAAGCCGGATTTGAAAACAGTTTTGCAGCGCTTCCGAAAAAATTTTATGAACCCGTTACGCCTGAAAGTGTACCGAATCCTGTGTTGCAAACATATAACTGGAAATTGGGCCGGGCACTGGGTCTTAATTTTACTAAAGAAACCCAGGAACTGCCCCAGTGCCTGGCAGGCAATCTTGTTTTTGCAGATGCCGCACCCATTGCCATGGCCTATGCCGGGCATCAATTTGGTACTTTTGTTCATCAGCTTGGGGATGGCCGGGCTGTTCTGCTTGGGGAAAAAATTACGCCGGACGGCAAACGTTTTGATGTTCAACTCAAAGGATCCGGCAGAACCCCGTTTTCACGGGGTGGAGACGGCAAGTCTCCCCTCGGGCCTGTGATCCGTGAGTACATTGTCAGTGAGGCCATGCACGCCTTAGGCGTGCCCACCACCAGGGCGCTGGCAATGGTCTGCACAGGAGAACGAATCATGCGTCCGGATGGGATTCACCCAGGGGGTATCATGACCCGGGTCGCATCGGTTTTGTCCGGGTGGGCAGTTTCGAATATTTTGCCGCCCGGGGCGATGAAACGGCAATCCGCCAGCTGGCCGATTACGTCATTGTCCGCCATTATCCTGAAGTTCTGGAAAAAAAAGAGCGGTACAGACAATTTTTTTCATTGGTGGCCCTAAGACAGGCCCAGCTTGTGGCCAAATGGATGCAGCTTGGATTTATTCACGGTGTCATGAATACGGATAACACTGCAATTTCAGGGGAGACCATTGATTATGGTCCCTGTGCATTTATGGATTATTATGATCCCGACATGGTCTTCAGTTCCATTGATACCATGGGCAGATACCGTTATGCCAATCAAGGCGCCATCATGAAATGGAATCTGAGCCGACTTGGCATCTGTTTACAAGCGCTCTTAGGAAAAACAGATGAAGAGGCAGCGCAGGTGATTGATGCCACCTTGTCCGAATTTGAACAGGAATTTTTCTACGCCCAACGCGTTGGTCTGCTTAAAAAAATCGGAATAGAAAATCCTGATGAGCAGGACGATTCCCTCCTTGGGCAACTTCTTGACCTGATGCAAAACCAACAAGTCGATTTTACCCTGACCTTTCGATATTTGGCAGATCATATCAAGCAAGGTTCAGATATGACACCGCAATTTCAAAAACTTTTTAAAGGGCCGGATGCGGTGTCGGCCTGGCTTGAATCATGGCAGCAACGGCTGGCCAAAGAAAATAGTCCTGACGTCATCCAGGCACGAATGAACCGGGTCAATCCCCTTTTCATTCCCAGAAATCACCGGATTCACAAGGCGATTGAAGATGCAGAAACCAGAAATGATTTCAGTCAGGTCGACCTGTTGACAACGCTTTATGAAAACCCGTTTACTGAGCAGCCTGATTTTACCGATTATGCCCAGGCACCGGCCAGCGAAGAGCGGGTAACCCGTACCTTTTGTGGAACCTGACATATAAACATTTTGATGGCGTCATAATAAAAACGTTTGTTAAATTTCCCGTCCCACGGCAAACGGCGTGCACTGCAATCCGATGCTGCTGTTTTTTACCCAGATCCGGGCCATGGAGACCGATTCCCCTGCCGCATTTGTAATCCGGGGCTGCTCCTCAATTGACAGAACGTCTTTTAGTTTAAAATCATAGTAAAATGTGTGCCCGCCAAATGGATCCGCCACCAGAATAACGCGCTCTTTGGTATAGGGATGTTTTTTGGGTGATCCATAAAATGAACTACAGTTCTTTTTATCGAAATCCATGTTTCTGACATATTTCTTCAATTCAAAGGCATCTTTAAGTTCAAGAAATTTTTTCATCTCCATGTCAACGCTCCTTAACCATGGGCCTTAGAGCCTGTTTGATAATTAGGGGATCGAAGTGAAATCTTATGAAAATGAGAACCAATTTTCACAAATTTTTTTGTTAATAGCCGGACTATTGACATAAAATTTGGGGGAATTGGAGCCATTTTCATGGGATTGCAGCCGATTCATCAATTATCAAACAGGCTCTTAAATATCAGTTCACTGAATTACCTTCTGACGGGCAAGCATATAAACCTGTACAGGTCGATGTCAAGACAAAAGAATTCAATAAAAAAGCGCCATCTTCTTTCATATCTTGACGATGGCGCTTTTTCTTTTTTTTGTACAGAACCTGAGGTGCAAGGCACTAATCTTCTGCCATATAATCCACAAGCATCCCCGTGGTCTGGCGTAATCGCTGACTGATCAGTTTGGAGATTTTCCACAGCAGCTGTACCCCTAATTGTGGATCATCCAGGGTCAGGCGAATCAGATTATCCTGGGTCATGAAAAAAATTACGGTTTCTTTTACGGCAATACCAGAGGCAGATCGAGGCTCACCGTCTATCAGAGCCATTTCGCCAAAAGTCTGGGAACTGGTCAAGGTGGTGATCCGGGTGTTTTCTTTGATAATATCAATAGCACCCCTGACGATAATGCCTAAGCTTTTGTCCTTGTCCCCTTCTTTGAATACCACTGCCCCTGGTTTAGCAATCACCGGATCAATATATAAACATATTTTTTTGGTATGCTCCCAAGAGAACTCCCTGGCCCATTTTGTTTTCTGAAGTACATGGGCATACCTGGCATATTTTTCCAGGGACGGGCCTATTTCATTCTGCCGATCTTTAGGTTTCATGCATTTTCCGATCATGTGGAAATCGACAGACTGTTACGGAATAGATAATTTTTACAACGAACGGCCATGGGCCGACCTGGTCTTTCACCGAGGTTTTCCCACAACAAATCATGAAAGAAACTAATCAGTTAACTTAAGTTCTTTCATATAAAAAAAATTGGGGAAATTAGCATTCCGTAACAGCTTGTCGAATCACTTCAATATAAATTCCTGATCAATTGATGTCAATGGATCGGCGAACACCTATTCTTTAATGATAAATTCATCCAGTTTAGTAAAAAGGCTGTCTGGCCATTGTTCGGCGGTTAGAAACATTTCTTTTTCTTCAGGGGTCAAACATTCTTTTATATTAGGCGGCAGGCTCTCATACGCCTCTTGTCTCAATTTTTGTGTTTTTTTATCCATTTTTTTATCTCCGTAATACAATAAAATAGTTCAAGTAAAAAGCCTGGCAACCAAGGCCGTTACTGCCGTTTCCACACGTAAAATCCGTTTCCCCATGGTCATGGGCTCAAACCCTTTGTCCACAAGGGTCTGTACTTCAAGGTCAATGAACCCGCCTTCCGGACCGATCACAAGCACTGTATCGGAGTTCAGACCTGACGGACATAAAGATTGTGCTTTGGGGTGGGCAAGAATTCTTTTTTTGTTTCTGCTCAGTTCCGGCAGTTCCTCTTTAACAAAAGGAGCAAAAAAACGTCTCAAATGAACCCGGGGCACAAGGATATCCTTTGCCTGACAAAGACCCAGGTCAAGATGACGCTGAATACCGGATTCAGACAATACCCTGGACCCCCAAAAACTTTTTTCCACCCGCCGGGAATTGATGAGAAAAATATCCTTTACACCCAGACTTGAAAGGCTTTGAAGTATCCGTTTAAGCATCTTGGGGCGGGGTAACGCCAGTACCAGGGTCAGAGGCAAGGGGGGCGGCGGGTTCTGATCAAGGTGGACTTCCATTTCAATGGACAGCCGGTCTAATGACACAATCCGGCCTGTGCCCATTTTTGCATTTTTTTTTCCGCAGACCAGTGTATCACCCGGCTTTGCCCCAAGCACCTTGATAATATGTCTGCACCGGTCACCTTGGAGGCTAATCCGGTCTGGGCTTATGAAATCCCGGTCTTCAAGCAGTATGAGGTTCATGTCAGAATGTAACGATTTTCATGTGTTTGATCAATACCCAGAACTGTTTCATCCAGACGGTATTTTTCTAAACGGATCGCGTATGACACGTTAGCTGTGTTCCTTTGTTTTGTGGAACTCAATGTCCGGCCACTCCTCCTGGGTAAATCCAAGCTGATATTCACTTGTGGTCAGAAAGGTCAAACGCCCCTGTGCATCCCGGGCCAGACTGGATTCGTTTTTCCGGACAAAGGCTTTGAGCTGTGATTCGTTTTCACATTCCACCCACCGGGCTACGGACAGGTCTATGGGTTCGTATCCGGCATTGACATTATACTCAGCCTTAAGCCGTGCCATGGTCACATCAAACTGGAGTACGCCCACGGCACCAATGATATGCATGTTGCCGTTCAAAGGACGAAACACCTGGATGGTGCCCTCTTCCGCCAGTTGGGTCAACCCCTTTGTCAGGGCCTTGGCTTTCAAAGGATCTTTAAGCAGGACCCGCCTGAAATGTTCCGGGGCAAAATTGGGGATGCCTAAAAATGTCAAGGGTTCTTTTGTGGTAAAGGTATCCCCGATCTTGATGGTGCCGTGGTTATGGATGCCGATGATATCCCCTGGATACGCCTCTTCTACATTGGACCTCTCCTGGGCCATGAAAATGGTGGCATTGGCAATTTTGATATCTTTTCCAATGCGGTGGTGCCGGACCTTCATGCCTTTGGTGAATTTTCCCGAACAGATCCTGAAAAAAGCAATTCTGTCCCTGTGCTCGGGGTCCATGTTGGCCTGGATTTTAAAGGTGAACCCTGAGAATGCTGCCTCAGATGGATCCACATCCCGGGACGCTGTGGGCCGGACCCCAGGGCATGGTGCAATCCGGACAAATGCATCCAGCATCTCCCGAACCCCGAAATTGTTGATGGCAGAACCGAAGAACACCGGGGTCTGGGTGCCGTTGAGATAAAGGTCAAGATCAAAGGGTTCTGCAGCCACAGAAAGCAGCTCCACATCCTCGCGCAGCTGACCCGCCGGGCTCTGGCCGATCATTTCATCCAGTGCTGGATCATCAAGGTCTTCAATCAATACGCCGTCATCATTTTTAGGGGTGTATCCCGGGGAAAAAATCCCCAACTGCCGATCTTCCAGGTTATACACCCCTTTAAACCGTTTTCCCATGCCAATGGGCCAGGTCAACGGCACGCACTCAATCTGCAGCTTATCCTCAATATCCTGGAAAAGATCAAGGGGCTCAAGCCCTTCACGGTCCAGTTTGTTGATAAAAGTAATGATAGGCGTATTACGCATCCGGCACACCTCCATCAGCTTCTGGGTCTGGGGTTCCACCCCTTTGGCAGAGTCAATTATCATCACGGCACAGTCCACCGCGGTGAGCACCCGGTAAGTATCCTCACTGAAATCCTTATGTCCCGGGGTGTCCAGAAGATTGATTTCATAGTCCTTATAATTAAATTTCATCACAGAAGACGATACGGAAATACCTCTCTCCTGCTCAATTGATAAAAAATCCGAGGTGGCGGCCCGGGCCGCTTTTCTGGATTTTACGGCACCGGCCTGCTGGATGGCACCGCCGAACAACAGCAGCTTTTCCGTTAACGTTGTTTTACCGGCATCTGGATGGCTGATAATGCCAAATGTTCTGCGTTTTTTTATTTCCGGTAGTAATGTCTTGTCTAAGTTTTTGTTGGTGGGGGGTGTCATGGATGTCTCTTTCATCTGCCCGATCATGCAAAAAGCCTTGAAAAATAGTAAAATTAAGGGTGAAAATTTAACAGCATTTCATTATCAAATCAAGCTCTTAAATGTCTTGCAAATCCACCGTCTGTTTTTTACAACATCTGGCCAGTGGCAAATCGTAAATATTCGGCAGGCTGTTTCAGAATGCTAATTTACCACGACCTTTAGTTTCTCCAGCAAGTTGCCAGTTTGCGTCTTTATAACAGGGGCCCTGCGAAACGGTCTTTTTGAGCAAACGTCTCAAGCCGTACAGGCTGGATATTATAGTCGTTACAATTTTAATCAGAAAATGGGAAGGATGCAGTGCTTTAAAAAGTACGCAATGCCTGTTTTATTAAAATGCATATGATCGTAATAAAATTTTTTATCCTGCATGCACGACGCACAGTTGATGTAAAAGACCCCAGCCTGGCGATCCGCAGTTTCCCGCAGGAATGCATCTACCTCAGACAGGCCAGGAAAATCAGGCATCAACAGGGGGAGCATCACATAGGTGATGGTGGCGCCATGGGTTTTCACCCGTCGATTAATGTCATCAACTACATGGCCGTATGCGACAAAGCTGTTCCGGTCACACTTTTCCAGGTAATGTTTTCTCGCCTTTTCCAGCTTTTCTTCATCAATTTTTTTAAGTCTGCCGTTGGTCAGTCCGGGGGCTGCATAGCGGGATATTTTTCGCCAATCCGTGACCGCAATATTTTGAAGGTAGGATGAGAGCCGGTCTAACGGATAACGGTCTTTAATAAGCTTTAAGAAGATGAATAGTTCGAATGGTTCATCCCTGAGAAAGAAATCGTTGTGTTCATTGTTGATGGAAGAATAGAAAACAAACGGGTCCACCAGATAAATAATATGATCTGCTGTATTTCCCTGATTCATGAAAAAACACAGATGAACATCCATGGGCATCAGACCGCCGCCGCCCCCTTTGGACAGGTTGGCAACCTTTTTGCCCAGGATTTTTTCCACCATTTCATGGTTGCCATCCCGGGAAAACACGCGGCCCCTTGAGGTTCCTAAAAAGACAATGGGATAATGTTCGTTTTTTCCAATGACCAGCAGATTTGACTCGGTTTGGGCATACGAAAGATGCATATCCCTGTGCCGCCCTGAAACGCTATAAAGAAGGAGTGTGAGAATAAAAAGATTGAGCGCCCCAAAGATCACTAATTTTATGATAAATTGTTTTCCGCTCATTTTAACTTTTTTTAGAATTGAAAATAAATGAATTCCTGTTTTACGCCAAATACCGCTGAAATCAATACAGACCAGCATGCAATGGTATAGACAGCCCAGCGGATCGTGAGGGGAAGGTCTCCTGTCTGTTCCTGGATCCACCCCCGCCGTTCCCACATTTCCACACTAAAAAGCAATACAATCATAGAAAGTAGAAAAATAAACTGCGGGATCCCCACAACATCAATGCCGGCCTGCTTTAAACCAAAGCCGTCAATATTGATGCAGCACATATTACGGATAATGGTGAATGCATCCGAGATCGAATTGGCCCGGAAAAATATCCAGGAAAACGACACCATACACATCGTGATCGCCACCTGTATCCCTTGATTCAGCCTGGACGCTTTGTTTGGAAACAACCTGTCTGCCAGCCGCCTCTGGAAATGGTGTGTGGCGTTTTCTAACATCAGTATAACGCCATGCAAAACGCCCCAGATCACAAATGTCCAGTTTGCACCGTGCCATAGCCCGCTGACCATAAAAGTAACAAAAATATTGTACCGCCATCGCCATTTTGTCACCCGGTTTCCGCCTAACGGGATATAGACATAATCCCGGAACCAGGTGGACAGGGAGATATGCCAGCGTTGCCAGAATTCGTGAAGGGATTTTGAAAAATAAGGATGCCTGAAGTTCTCCATCAGGTCATATCCCAAAACCTGGGCACTGCCCCGGGCCATATCCGTATACCCTGAAAAATCGCAGTAGATCTGGACAGTATAAAACACAGTGGCGATCATGAGTGCAACGCCCTGATAATCGTCCGCATGGTTGTATACACGGTTGACATACACGGCAAGATGGTCGGCAATGACCATTTTTTTGACAAGGCCCCAGAGTATAAGCCGCAATCCCTGGGTCATGTTCTGATAATCAAAGGGGTGGGGCTGTTTGAATTGGGGCATCAGGTCACGGGCCCGGTTGATTGGACCCGAAAGCAGCGGGGGAAAGAATGCCGTGAACAAGGCAAATATGTGTGGTTTTCGTTCCGCTGGCACCTTGTCGTCATAAACGTCCAGAATATAGGCCAGGCCCTGGAATGTATAAAAAGAGATGCCCACCGGAAGGAGCAGTTCAAACATGGGCATATCCTGGCGGATATTCAGTGCACCAAGCACATTGGTGGCTGATTTGCTGAAGAAGTTGAAATATTTGAACAAAAACAGGATTCCGATGTTGAAAAAGACACCTGCCCACATATACGGTTTTCTTTTTTTCTTCGGGGTGCCGGAGATGAGAAGCCCCAAGCTATAATTGACCAGGGTCGATCCCATGAGCAGAAAGATGTATTCGATTTTTGCAAAGGAATAAAAAAAATAGCTTGATGATAAAAGCAAAAACCATCTGTACTGATGTGGGATCAGATAGTAGAGCCCGATTAAAACCGGAAAAAAGACAGCGAATTGGAAGGAGTTGAATAGCATGGTCGTCCGTAACGGGGGATTGGGTTCAAGTGGTCAATTGTCGGGACCGGGCAGGATGTTTTTTTTGTTTTTCAGCAACATTGAAACCATAAGCGTCTTGGTACGTCTTACACTGGTGGACTATAAAGCGTCTCATCGACTGAGTCAATTGTAAAATTGACAATCATATCCACATACCGATATGATTCACCTCAATGCCTCATAGGGTGACAACACGAATAACCCCCTATCTAACTGGAAAGGCGGCCCGAACAATGAAACTGTTGAACAATTTAAATTATGGATTGATGTTAAATGGAATGCTCATTTTTATTTTGCCTTATTTTTTATCGATCGGATGCTATCAGCCAGGAATGGAAAAACAAATATCCGGAGAAAAAAAAGGGCCGGCCTGGGTAGATAAAACAGCAGAAACATGGACGCCTGGCGTGTGGAAGGATTTTGTCAGGAACGGTCCGACAGGCACAAGCCTTCCAGACTTTTCAAGGGCCGGTTACGGTATGGGAGAAAAAACAATACCCGAAATAAAAACACCGGTGTTTGATGTCACCCATGTTCGGTTTGGCGCTGTTCCGGATGACGGCAAAGAAGACACCTTGGCCATCCAGGCGGCCATTGATGCTGCGGCAGCAGTCGGCGGCGGTGTTGTGTTTCTGCCCAAAGGCCGATACGACATTCATCAGACCGAAACGTCTCCTTATCTTCAAATCTGTTCTGATGGTATCGTTTTGCGGGGTCAGGGCTCGGATAAAACCGGAACCACCCTTTTCATGGGTGCGCCGGGGAAAGCGGGGCTGATCCGTCGTCTGGGAACCGTTTCTGCCCGGATAGATGCCCGGCATCATGCCGCGTTAGCCGTCCTCGGCGCTGGGGAGGGTCATGAACTGGCCGCGTATACAAAAGAGGTGGTCCGGGGACAAACAGATATCCAGGTGACTGATGCCGGGAAATTTTCTGCAGGACAGATCGTGACCATCGTATGCAGCGATCCCCTCATCGATCCCATGCATCCGGCACCCAATAAAGCGGATATCCCCGTGCAACTGACCACACCTTTCACGCTCAGCCCTGTTCAGAAAGATACGTTTGGGCCTGCGGTTCAAACGCTTTCCTGGATCGCAGGCATTGAAAAGATTATTGATGCCCATACCATCCGCCTGACCCGTCCGGCCAGATTCGATCAGCCTTTGCGCTACACCCCTAAAATTTTTTGGTTCAGCGGGATTCGAAAGATCGGCATTGAACACCTGCGCATTGAAAGTGCATGGCCCGGCGGGTACCGGCACCACAAACCCTTTCTGGATGCGGAGGCAAAAATAATCCGTACCGCCCAGGAGCAGGACTATCTGTGGGGTGGCATCTGGATCAGCAATGCCGTGAACGGATGGGTACAAGATGTGGTCTTTGCCGACATGACCCAGGGAATTATCCTCAGCCGGTCCGCCCAGTGGACGCTCAAGGATCTGACATTTACAGGGCAGCAGGGACATGCCGGTATCACTATCGGCTGGGCAAACGATAATCTGATCGAAAATGTCGCGTTTCATGCCCGGCTGGTCCATCCGGTGACGCTGACAATGACCGCATCAGGAAACGTTATCACCCGGTGCACGACACATTATGAAGGCAGAGATCTGTATTCAGGCACGGACACGGCCATGGATTTTCACGGTATCTTTCCTTTTGAAAATTTATTTGAAAAAATGAAGGGCTTCTATGTCTGCCCGGGCGGTGATTTGAGCGTGATGCCCCATGCCGGCGTAAGAAATGTTTTCTGGAACATTGAGGCCCCGGCAAAGATCACCGGCTACGGCGAATATGCAAAAGATTCCTTTGTGCAAACCTATGATTTTGTGAACACCTCATCCAAAACGCCTGAAACCATGTATGAACACTATCCCCAGGCATTCTACATCGGTATCCACCGGCGGGGCAATCGCCCCATCACCCTGGCCGGATCAACCGAAGACCGCCGGAACCGATGGATGACAGTGCAAGGGTTGAACCGCCGGGGTATGGCTGTGCCTTCACTGTACGCGCAGCAAAAAAACAATTAACGTAAGCACCCGAAACGCATCATGAGCCAGGGTTTTTATAGATGGGCTTTGATCCATGAAAGGCAGTTAACGGGAGTGGAGACCTGATGGGGATATTCCATGACAGGCCGGGCGATCAGCAGCAGTTTGCACCCGGTTTTTTCGCATGCGCTAAGTTTGGCGCCAACTCCTCCTCTGTCCCCTGACTCCTTTGCAATCATGGTGGTGATACCGAATTGCTCAATCAGCACGCTGTCAAATTCGGCGGAGAACGGACCGCGCATGCCAATAATGTGGGATGGGCGAATCCCAAGCTGATCACAGATTGCAAGGGAATCTACCACCGGCAGGACCCGGGCAAAAAGATCACTTTTGCGACGTCCAAGATGCGCCACTAACTTTGGCAGTTTACGCACACCAATGGCAGAGAGAATTCCCCCGGGTGTTTCACGGGCAAGGCGTGCTGCCTGTTCAACGGTGTCGATCTGATACAGATACCGGCAGCCGGCCGGCTGTGCGAGGCTTTTCCGCTCCAGCCGTAAATAGGGGGTTTTCGTGCGGTTGCACACATCCATGGCCAACCGTGAAATCCTGACCGCAAAGGGATGTGTGGCATCCACAACGCTTGAAATGCGCCGTTCCCGGATCAGGCGCTGCAAGGTTCCGGGTGAAAGCTGTCCGACCCGGCATTCAACCGTGGGCGCGAATTCATCCAGAATGGGGGTGGTGCTGGTGTACATCACAGGAATATTGTGCGTTACACACAATAGTATAAGTTCACGTGCTTCCGATGTGCCGCCAAGGACAAGAATCATCAGCCCTCTTTTCCGTTGCGCATTGCAGCCATCGGTTCAAATCTCCAGGGGCGGTGTGTCATCTGTCATCTCCGGGCCGCGCAGAATGTAGGTATCCATGATCCACCCGTGTTTTCGCCGAAGTTTTTCCCGCAATGGAATCAACTCATGAATCATGTCCGCCAGCCGTCCGCGGCGGATGATCTGCCAGGGAAACCCGATATAAGCGCCCCAGACGATTTCAAGATCAGGCGCCCGTTCCACCAACTGGGCACAGGCCAGGCCCTTATCCAGCATGACCACCACCGTTCCAAGTTCAGGGGACCATTCCCCGGGTAATCGACGCCCCGTGGTGATATGGATAGGTGCCGCCACCCGGTTCAGACAGATAACATTTTCTGCTGCCAGTGCCTGTATCGCAGAGATCCCTGGGATCACCCGTACATCCAGGGGAATGATCCGGCCGATCTCTTTGACAATGCCGATGAGGCTGTCGTAAAACCCAGGGTCACCCCATGCCAGAAATCCCACGACCTTATTGGGGGGTAATGCCTTGATCGCACGGACATAACTACTCACACGCGCTTGCCGCCATATCTGAACGCCTTTTCGATAGTCGGCTGCCCCCCGTTTTGCATCCGGCCCGCGATCCATATCTGAAATTTTCACAAAATCATAGCTGCCTGGTTCCAGAAATGCCTCACAAACTGCCTTTCTGGCGGCAACCATCTCTTTTTTAGCGTCACCTTTATCGGCAATGAGAAATACATTGACCTGCCGAAGTGCCGCTATGGCGTGTCCGGTCAAATGCCCTGGATTTCCCAGACCAATTCCGATAATTTTTACTTGGCGTTTCACCATGGGCTTAGCCCCATGATCAAAATAAAATCTCCCATCTGTTTGTCTTTTAAGCCGCCCCCGGCGTTACGCCAACGGACACATATATGAAATATGCGTCCATTGGCGTGCCTTGATGGCGACTTAAAATCCGGCGCAGCTTTGGAAGATTTAATTCTGATCATGGGCCTTAATCATCACCTTTCACTTGCCGGGGGGAAAACCCAATTGCGGGCTGACAGGCGGTTTTGCGGCCAAACACAAAAGACCGGCCATCACCAAAAGGATCGTAAAGGCTGAAAAGGGAATCCAGTAGCTATGGAACAGGTCAAAAAAGATGGCTGCTGAAACCGGTCCGGCAGCGTTTGCAGCCATCCGGAAGGGCCCGGCAATTCCCAGCACGGTTCCAGAGGATCGTCTGCCGTAAAATTCTGTCCAAAGCAGAAAAATTAACGGCAAGACCCCACCTCGGATCGTGCCGTACACAAGGGCAAATAAAAAGATCCACACAGGCGACTTGACAGCCCAGAAAACCGTATAGAAGAGGATTCCGATGGTGATCAGCACACCGCCCATGAGTATTTTAACCGAGATTTTTTCGGCCAGAAAACCGAACAACACCCCGCCCAGTGCGGCGCAAACCGATAAAACAGTGATAACCAGCACCGCCATGGTTGCCGGCAATCCCTGGTCCGTCATAAATGGAAACAGGTGAAAATTAGACCCGGCTCCAACCAGATAAATCACACACATGACAAACACCAGCTGCCAGAATGAAACGGTCTGAAAGGCCGTTTTGCGAGTCCACACGGGTTCATTTTCCAGATTCAAAACCGTTGCCTGTTTTGTCTCATCCGGTGCTTTGCCGCTCCTTAGATTTTTTTCCGGTGCTCTGCCATCCGGCAGTAACCCAACGTCTTCGGGTCTTCGTTTCAGAAAAATCAGACTGGGAAGCGCCGAAAAAGCAAATACAATACCGCCCAATACGGCCCAGGCCGTGCGCCACCCATAGGAAAGAATAATATGCTGTACCAGCAACGGGAGAAACGCGATGCCGATGCGGCTGCCCAACTGGGAAATTCCCATGGCCCGCCCCCGTTTTTCAATAAACCAGTTGGAGACACTGACCGTGACCACCAGGGACAGCAGACCCGAGGAGATCATCCTGCCGGTGCCAAAAAACAGGTAGAGCTGCCAGACCGAAGACAGTTGTGACAATGCGATCAGGCCCGCACTTAAAATGGTAATGCCCCAGAATGCGGCTTTTCGAGGGCCATGACGATCCAGGTAAGGGCCAAGCACAGGAGAAAGGATGCCGCCGGATAGGGAGCCGACAGCAATGGAGCCGGTGATGATGGAGCGATTCCAGCCAAACGCTTGGGACATGGGCTTAAGGAAGATAGACAGAACATTTTGGAATACACCGGCCTGGGTAAGGCCGATCAAAAAAGCCACGGCAACGATAGTCCATCCGTAAAAAATTTTTTTCTGCTGCATGAAACCGTGCTCCTGCAAGTTTTTCAGGCAGGGTATAACAGAGAATAAAAAGATTATCAAGCGGTGGGGATATGGCTTAACCTATCCGGCCGGCCATCTGTTTGAAACTGCCTATTGTAACATCATATGGGGTTTGTTATTCTGCATCGAATTTGAAAAAATTATCTATTCCGTAACAGCCTGTCGACCAGGATCGCTCAACGCGGCGAGCTGATTTTTGAAATTGAATTATTTATGAAACTCATTGAACGAACACTTGCCCTTGGAAATTTACTGAATTTTACCGATACGGCCTATATTGAAACAGATCGTTCTCTTCGTGTTATAGCCTGGAATCCACCGGCTCAAAGGCTGTTTCATCATTCTGAAAGTCAGGCACTGGGTGAGTATTTGAACAATTTGATCGGTGTGGATAAAGACTGGCTGCTCAATTGCACCTGCACAGAGCGGCGTACCATTGAAATCCAAGACGGGGCTGGAGATAAGTGCTGCTGCCAGATAGCATATACGCCCATCATGAGTTTAGCGTCGAAAAAGCTTGGCATATCGATGATCGCTGTCAATACGGATGCGGCTGCTGACATTCGTCCAGAGTTACAATTTTTGCCCAAACAGAAAATCCAGGAAATATGCAATATTGCACCTATTGGCATCTACCATGTCAGCCTGGAAGGCAAGCTGACCATGGCCAACTCAGAATATGCCT